>JABEUO010000153.1 GCA_013044415.1 Acidimicrobiaceae bacterium | reverse complement strand
CCTATCTGGGCATTTCCATTCCTGCGCTTCAAGGGTCTGGCGGCCTTCTTCTGCTCCTGGTATCCCTTAAGTTTCTGACCGGTGACAGTGAGAAGCACGCCCAGGTGGGTGACGTATCGGTGGCACTAGTGCCGCTTGGTACGCCACTGATAGCCGGACCTGGTGCAATAGCTGCGACTATCGTCTTCGCCAAACAGTCCCATTCTTTCGATAGGTACTCGGCAATCGCAGCGGCACTTGCCTTAGTTCTGGTCCTGCTATGGATCACGCTTAGGTACTCCTTGGCCCTGATTCGGCTACTAAAAGAGGGTGGCATTACGTTGCTGACAAGAATCTTTGGGTTATTGCTCGCTGCAATTTCGGTTCAGTTAATAGCCCAAGCAGTCCAGGGATTTGTCAAGGGCTAGACGAAGTAGGCTGCCGTAAGAGTCAGACACTGATGCAGTCTCTAAATTTATTGATGTCTATTCGCTCACCCGGAGCGGCATCAATTTCATTTCGTTTCCCCTCTTTGAATCGTCCGAAATGAGGTTAGCCCGACCGTGATAGGGCGTGGTGTTTCGTCGCTCCTTCGCTAGGTGTAGGCCTTTGGCATAGTTGCGGTTGAGATCCCAGCGAGACTCAAACCTTTCGTCAAGGCATTGGAGGACGCTCTGTCCGCTGACACCTGGATACTTCAGTCCTTGCGAACGTCGCAGGGGTATAACGCGTGAACCATTGGTGCCAGCATTCAGACGCTTGTTGCAGAATCTACAGATAAGCCGTGAACCGTTGCGATTCTGTTTGGAGACGAACCCACAAATCCGAGCACTCTTGACTTGCGTAGGCGGAGTTGATCTCATATATCTCGATGCCGAGTGTCTCGGACATCGAGATAAGTTTCCCTTTTACGGCCGCCATTCCGGCTCTGGTGAGTATGCGGTTCATCATCGTGTAGAACGAGCCATCTCGGAAGTCGAGATTCTCAACCTTGATCGACTTTAATCCCTACACCTCAAAGAGTCGGTTGAGAACCAACCTCATTGCGCACCTATTCACGAATTCTCTGTTTGATTTTTCGAAAGCGGGCATTTCTCTTGGGCTTTACCCCTCGACGCTTCAGCTCGGTGGTATTCCGTCGCCATTGTCGATTCAGGTCATCCGTGGGCGATCCCGCTGTGCTATCAAATCAAGCCGAAAAACCGGAATCGTGGTAGAACCCGAATAACACACCGCGATTCGCCACACATTTAGAGTCTTATTACTCGATGCCGTGTCGTGACCCCTCGACGTGTGGAACAGATGGCCAGCCGGTGTCCATAATCTGCGCAATAAGACGCTCTGGAGGCTCAAGGGATTCCTCGGCGCTCTGCCACCAGATGTAGTAAGTTAGGCGGCTTAAAAAGCTCCGCTGTTCGACGGTGAGATCTATATACCGAATTTTACCAGGGCTGCAACAGTTGTCGCAGTGATGCGCCATAACAAGATCTAATGAATCTACGTGAGTGGGCACCGTTCCAGGGCATACATCGTCAGACGGCATACAGGTGGCATCGTGTCGGTACTTTGACTTTACCCGCAGGTAAAGTCGGTCAACTCATAGTGGTGGGCGACTTAGAGTTACAACCCTCGGCATCCAAGTCTGCCGATTTATATATGCCGAGTCTCTTTTACGGATCAGAAAGAAGACCTATATCGTCAGGTAGCCAGAGTCCTTGTCTGGGCAACAGAGCACGGATACTCAATGATGCGCGCAGCAAGCGAAGTCGGCCTTCATCGATGATGCCTTTAGGGCCAGCTTTGCCTTTAAGTCCAGCTTTGCCTTTAAGTCCAGCAGGGCGTCTTAGTTGCTTTTTCACCCTACCAACAGTGGCGTGAATTTTCCTTCAGGCCTTCTTGCCACCGGATTTGCGGACGCGACTCAGAATAGACCTCCATCTGGGAGCTAATTCGGCAGTGTCAATTCCCGCTCGGTCTGTCCCAGCAGAAGACTCACTCTTCGGTAATTGTCACGCTCAGCATTGCGCAGCGCTCCTTGGGCTTACCCGAAGGAGTTCCTGCGGCTTCTATCGCCTTGACCACCTCTAGGCCCTCGTAAACCTTGCCAAAGAGGGAGTAAAGCGGTGGCAAGCCAACGCCGTTTGCCCCAGTGATAATGAAGAACTGGCTCCCGTTGGTGTTTGGACCGGCATTCGCCATCGCCAACGATCCGATCTCATACTCACCGTTGTTTGGTAGCTCATCACGAAATCGATAGCCTGGGCCGCCCATTCCCGTTCCTTTGGGATCCCCACCCTGAACGACGAAACCGGGGATGATTCTATGGAAGATGACATCGTCGTAGTAGTGGTATCGAGCCAAGAAGACGAAGTTGTTGACCGTAAGCGGGGCCTTTTTCGCATCGAGTTGAACCGAAAAATCCCCGTGTGTGGTCTTGAAATGCGCCTTATAGCTCTTTTCGAAGTCGATGCAAATCTCCGGTTGAGCTTCGAAGGTCTGGGTCTTTGGGCTTGAGCCGTCCGCCTCGGGAATGGGTGAACCACTCTTTTTAGAAGCTGCCATTGAACTCTTCTCCAATCTGTTTACTTATGGGTCGACCGAGGCAGTGTCGCAAAAAAGGGCGACACGAGTACTTGGATGGGCCCAACTACTTTGTCGTGATAGTAACTTTCAGCATCTTGTGAACGACCTTGGGCGTGCCGGATGCTGATCCGTCTGCACTTATGGCATTGACCACGTTCATACCGGAGGTGACTTGACCGAAAATCGAGTACTTGGGCGATAGCGCCTCTCCCGCAGGTCCGGTAACTATGAAGAACTGGCTCCCGTTGGTGTTTGGACCGGCATTCGCCATCGCCACTGTTCCGATCTTGTACGATCCCGCCTTAGGTAGTTCGTCAGCAAACTGATAGCCGGGACCCCCGAGGCCGGTTCCCAAAGGATCCCCGCCTTGCACCACGAAACCGGGTATTACCCGATGGAAGATCAGCCCATCGTAGAAGTGGTATCGAGCCAAAAAGACGAAGTTGTTGACCGTTTTTGGCGCCTGGGCTGAATTGAGGGTTATGACGAATGTTCCAACGTCGGTTTTCACGTTAGCAATGTAGGTCTTAGCCGGATTGATACACATTGGTGGGGCGGATGAGAAGTGCTCATAACGGGGCGAGGAGCCATTGGGGTTGGGGCAAACCACGTTAGCCAAGTTGGCGGTAGTGGTAGTAGATGCAACCGTCGTGGTAGTGACCTTTGCCGCGGTGGGCGTCTTTTTGGAAGTGAGAAGCCCGTAGGCCACAACCGCAATGACCACGATAGCTACCGGTCCCCAAATCAACCCCAGACGCTTACGGCGCCTGTTTTTCTGGTCGCGCTGGCGGATCTCTTGTAGCCTTCTCTGGTTCTCTCTAATTCGTTCTCTTTTAGGACTTGGCACGGTTGAATAAGCTAGTCGGAATCGCCGAGCAAAAGAAACTTTTTAACATCATTGGGCCCCTCGTCCTTTAGGCCACTTTCAACTTTTGCGCCCTGGACAGCTAAGCGCTCCCATTTATCTGCGACAAATCAAGGAAGAACCGACTGGCGGAGCGGCTAATTTGGCATGGTGAGTTTGTTGGTCCAGAAATATGGTGGAACTTCAGTCGGAGATGCTGACCGAATTAGGGCAGTGGCCGATCATGTAGCGCGTACCAGGCGGGCGGGAAATAGCGTCGTGGTAGTTGTTTCAGCCATGGGCAAGACTACCGATGACTTGATCAGGCTCGCACACGAGGTGTCGGGCAAGCTGCCGCCACGCGAACTAGATATGCTTCTCACCTCTGGTGAGCGGATATCAATGTCTCTGTTGTGCATGGCGTTAGCAGACCTGGGAGTACCCGCGGTATCCTTCACCGGATCGCAGGCCGGGATCATTACCGATACCGACCACACCAAGGCCAAGATTCTTGAGATCAAGCCTGAAAGACTGCGCAAAGCGATCGCCGATGGTTATGTTCCGGTGGTAGCCGGCTTTCAAGGTATGTCGACAGACAGAAATATTACGACACTGGGCAGGGGCGGATCCGATACCACTGCGGTTGCACTATCCGCGGCCCTTTCAGCCGATTTTTGCGAAATCTACACCGATGTTTCGGGGGTCTTTACTGCAGACCCGAGGGTGGTAACTAAGGCACACAAGATTCCGCGCATCTCCTTCGAGGAGATGCTGGAGTTGGCGGCGTCTGGAGGAAGAGTTCTCGCCCTGAGATCGGTGGAATTTGCCCGCAACTATATGGTGCCGTTACACGTAAGGTCCAGTTTTACATGGGAACCAGGGACATGGGTAACTGAGGAGGATCCACAAATGGAACAGCCGGTCGTCTCTGCGATTAGCCACGACACGTCAGAGGCCAAGATAACGGTGCGTGAAGTTCCCGACAAGCCAGGCGTCGCCGCAAAGATATTTCTCGCGGTTGCTGACGCAGGAATTAACGTCGACATGATCGTGCAGAACACCTCGGTGGAGGGATTGACCGACATCTCGTTCACCGTACCAAGGTTGGACATCGCCGCTTCACTAGCGGCGGCAAACAGGATCGCCCAAGAGATTGAGGCTAAGCAGGTTATCTCCGACGATCAGATCGGAAGGGTCTCACTTGTAGGTGCGGGAATGAAGTCCCATCCCGGAGTGACCGCAAAGATGTTCTCCACACTTGCCAATGAGGGAATCAATATTGAAATGATATCGACCTCGGCAATACGAATTTCCTGTGTTATGAGGCAGGATGTGGTGGAGAGAGCGGTCATCGCCCTGCACGAAGCATTCGAACTATAAAGCCGCTCGGCAGCTCTCGACGGTGCTCGCCGGGCGTCGAATCTAATCGGAAAGATAATACGGCCACCTGGAGTGGGATTAGAAGCGCAGACGAGACTCTTTCTGGTCGATGATCGGTCCTTTATCCAGGCCTTAGGGATCGCCTGCGGCTCAGTGTGAAAAGTCAACCCAGCTACTTTCACGGCGATTAAGTTTCCTGTAGTAGGAAGTGCGCGAACTGCGAGGTTGCCTAATTCAGAGCAAGGCGTCTAATAGAGCTCATAAATGAGCCATCTCAATGCTAAGGCGAATCTTTCGCTGGTTTTGGCGTTCGAAAAGGTGCCCTTTGCCTTATTTCAGCGGTAGATCCTTGCCGTACTCTTCCTTGGTGCGCGAGCCGAATATGCGTCGCTCCGATACGTCGATACGGACGTCGTTGATGCTGGCCTCACGGCGACGCATCAGTCCGTAATCATCGAACTCCCACAGTTCGTTTCCATAGCTCCGCCACCACTGTCCAGATGGATCGTGACTTTCGTATTGGAATCGTACGGCTATGCGGTTTTCATCGAAGGTCCAAAGGTTCTTACGCAAAGCGTAGTCGAGTTCGTGCTGCCACTTTTGCGTGAGGAACTCGATTATTTCTTCCCTCCCGGTGATAAAGGTATCTCGGTTGCGCCATAGAGAGTCTTCGGTGTAGGCGAGCGCTACCCTTTGAGGGTCTCGGGTATTCCAGGCGTCCTCCGCGCTCTGCACCTTGACTAACGCTGAATCGCGAGTAAAAGGTGGCAGTGGTGGTCGTTCATTGGGCATACCAATCACTTCCTTCCTAGGGTGACTACCTCAAAGAGAACCCGAGATATCGTGGCACTTTTTATCCAGATCGTCAAGTAGTGAACTCGATCGATTTCTGTGCATCCTATCTTGTGGGGTGGGCCTGCCTACCAGGTCGAAGGCGCCAGATGTGGAACAGTGGATATGACAAGGGCAACCTGAGGGGTGAGTGTCCAAATTTTACAGGGCGAAGGTGGACTCAGGGTGGTAGTGGACTCATCTAGAAGTCCAGGCTCAAAGCCGTCGGAGTGGTAATTCGCCCGAACCAACGCTGGAGTTGAATGAAGACGTGACAGCGAAATTGAGGGTCCACCCGTACTGTTAGGCGACCCACGTTTTTCGAATTTGGACCTAAAAGGGATCTTCGATACCGATACTGCCGTAATTTAGGTCGAGATCGTGACGAACAAGAGGCTATTGGCATCGGCCGTTCGATCTTGGCAGCGGGAATCTCCGGTTTCCGAAGGGCTTTTTGTTCGAATGCCAGCTTCGGTGGGCACCAAGGCTACGGTCAATGCATGTCATCTTTAACCTCTGGTCGATTGCTAACTTCCCAGTGGGCCAAGTATTGTTTGTCGTCGCTTGTTTTAGCTATTCAACGAACTACTCGGCTGATCGACTAGGTTTTTGCTAATGAAGAAACTACTACTACTTATGATTATCGGGGCGTTAGTTGCCGTAGCGGCAAAGAAGCTCAGGGCGACTAATTCTTAATTGAAGCGAGTGCCCAGTTTGAGTCGTCTTTTGAAAACTCAGAGCGACTCAAACTGAATGGCGCTTCTTTGCGGCTATTCCCCCCGCCGTCGCAGCTATCGCTACCCCAGTAGTCGCTGCTAGTGCGACGAGGAACGGTCTTGCCCTCCTCGAAGGGTCCGATAGCAACACCCGATCTTTGAATTCCAATGTGGGCCAGTCCCGCTCCCGGGATATCTTGGCGAGAACCTTGTCCGGGTTCACAGCGTATGGGTGACCGACGGTCTCGAGCATCGGAATGTCGGTGTAGGAGTCAGAGTAGGCGTAGCTCTCGTTTAGGTCGATGCCGTTCTCTTGGGCTAGTTCTTCCATCGCTGAGACTTTATAAGGACCGTAGTTGTAGAAGTCCATCTCCCCGGTGTATAGACCCTGTTCGTTTATCGTTGGGCGAGAGGCAAGTGCGCCATCAACTCCGAGGTGGTCCGCAAGCGGGGCGACAATCTCATAGGGTGCCGCCGAGACTAGGTAGACGAGTCGACCAGCGCTGCGGTGCTCTTCGATTAGGTCGATTGCTTCCTTGTAGAGCAGGGGTTCGACTATTTCTATTAGGCCTTCGGAGATTATCTTCCTGACGAGTGACTGGTCCCAGCCGGCGGTCAACGACAGGACAGATTTCCTAAGCTTCAAGAGCCTCTTCTCATTGGCTCCGAGGTATCGATAGACCAACTGGGCGTAAGCGCTTCTGAGTAGGCTCCGCCGTGATATCATCCCCTCTTTGAAGAACTTCCTTCCAAAAGCGAGCATGGAGGCCTTTGCGATTACGGTCTTGTCCAAGTCGAAAAATGCTGCCTCCATGGTTCCACCTTAGGGGAAAAACATTAATCTCTGATTGACCAGGCACCATTTATGTCGGCCTGGCCCAACTTGGCCGATCCGTATGCAGATAAAATCGGATTTTCTCATCTCAGCGCCACTTCGGTGAACCGAGTGCAGAGAGTCTCCTTGGCCTACCGATTGACCAGGATCTCTTTGAAGACCTCTTCGGCTTCTGTGGTGACAAGCGCGAGGACTTCATCTCCCGAGCGCAAAATAGTGTCACCCCTAGGTACGACTACATTTCTGGATCTAACAACAGCGACTATCGAAGCTCCCCTTGGGAGGCCCAATTGGGCTATCTCGGCGTCACAAGCAGGAGAGTTGTCGGCGAGGGTAACCTCTACCAGCCTCGCTCCAGATTGCTCGAACTGAAGCAGTCTGACTAGGGTTCCTACCGACACCGCCTCCTCGACGAGGGAGCTAAGGAGGTGTGGAGTAGATACCGCAACGTCGATGCCCCAAGTTTTGTTGAAGAGCCAGTGGTTCTTGGGGTGGTTGACCCTTGCTACCACCCTGGGGATCATGAACTCCTGCTTCGCAAGTAGTGAGATTACGAGGTTGTCCTCGTCGTCGCCAGTGGCGGCGACCATTACGTCGGCACCTTCAACCCCCGCCTTGGTTAGTTGGGAAACTTCGCAAGCGTCCGCTACGAACCACCTGACAGGAATGTGTTCTTTCAACTTTTCCACTAAATTGGCGTCCTGCTCTATGGCAAGGACGTCGTGGCCAGCCTTGTGCAAGTCCTCAGCGATGAAAGACCCGACGTTTCCAGCTCCGGCTATAACTACCTTCACTTCCTCGTCCCCTCTCCATTTAGGACCTCAGCCAACTTCGCCAAATTGTTCCTTTTGACGGCTATGTGAAGTAGATCGCCCTCTTGTCCCACCGAATCGTGAGTCACAATGGTGGATTTTTCTGCCCTCGAGATTGCGACTATCCGGATCTCACCCTGCGATTCGATCCCCGAAAGCCTCTTTCCCGCCCAATTGTCTGGTAGTAAGACTTCGGTGAGGACCAACTCGCCGTTGGGGGTCGACCACTCCTCCGTGTAGTCCTGCGGCGATAGCCTGCGCATCACCTGGTCTGTCGTCCAGGTTACGGTGGCCACCGTCTGTATCCCGAGGCGCTGATAGATCAAAGCCCTCCTCGGATCGTAAATCCTCGCAACCACGTGTTCGATCTCGAAGTTCTCCCTGGCGATCCTCGCAGTCAAGATATTCGAGTTGTCGCCGGAGGTCACCGCAGCGAGGGCATCAGCATGCTCTACATCGGCTTCGGCGAGGGTATCACGGTCAAAGCCGAAACCGACAACGGTTCTACCCCGATAAGTGTCGGAGAGCCTCTTGAAGCTCCTGGCCTCTTTGTCTATTACTACCACCTTGTGGCCAGCCTGATCTAGACGAGTGGCTAACTCTGACCCGACTCTTCCGCATCCAACAACTATTACGTGCACAGCATCTATGCAATACGCTCCGCCACCGCTTTACTGCCTATTGGACGAATAAAGATAGTTAAAGTTTGGAAATACCCCGATAGCTGCCGAAATCAGATGGTGAAGGAGAAGTCTTATCCGCTTCAAAGAGCCCAAAAGCAAAGAGCCCAAAATATCGAATTAGTCCATCGAGGCACCAGAAAGAGCGGCGTGGGACCAGATAGTTTTTCGGAACTGGTGAGGAGCAGCCGAGCAGAGATCAACTCTTAGTTGTCCAGCAGGAATGCAATATGTAGGCTTTGCGAGGTGTTGGCTTCCCAAAGGAGGTTATAGCTTGCAGCGCCGAAGTGCTTTTAGGTCTATGTTGGTCTGGTTGAGCGCTTTTGAGTTTATAGCCGAGGTCTAGTTAGCGTGGAGTATTTTTCGACCACAAGTTGGCGCTTGTTCGGATGATAGGGATGGAACCGCAGTGACGGATGTAAATGAAGGGACTCCCATCGTCGAACCCGGGAGATTTTCGACCGGAGGAAGAGTCTCAAGAGCACCAAGAGCCCTGCCGAGGTCTGGAAGCTACGAGCTCCCAGAGAAGCTCTCTTATCGGCTGAAAAATAAGCTGCTCGGCAAGCCGCTCGTCAACGAGTCGCTTTCGGGGGAGAGGCTCGGCAAGCCGACCGCACTTGCGGTGTTGAGTTCCGACGTCATGTCGTCCTCCGCATACGCGACGGAGCAGATCCTCGTGGTTCTGATCCCGGTTATCGGTATAGCGGCCTATGGGCTCGTCATCCCGATAACTGCGCTCATCCTGATCGTGCTGGCCTTCGTTACTGCCTCATACCTCCAAGTTATCCGGGCCTTCCCAAAGGCCGGTGGGGCCTACGTAGTTACCCGAGAGACTTTCGGGTTGAAGCTAGCCCAGCTTGCGGCGGCGGCGCTACTGATCGACTACACCCTCACCGTGGCGGTCTCGGTTTCTGCGGGAACCGATGCCTTGACCTCTGCGTTGCCCAGTTTGGCGCCATATAACGTCGAAATATCGGTCTTCTTTGTCGCACTGCTGGCCTATGGCAACCTGAGGGGCATTAGGGAGGCGGGTAAAAGCTTTGCCATCCCGACATTCCTCTTTATCGCAAATATGGGGATCATGATCCTCGTTGGACTATTTAGGGTCATATTCGGGCATCTTCCAACGCACAGCATCAACCAGGCGGGGGCGTATCACGCCGGTCTAGGCGGTTCGGGCCTATTGATGGGTGCCTCCCTATTTATCGTTCTGCAGGCTTTTGCTAGCGGAGGCACGGCACTGACCGGGACGGAGGCGATCTCCAACGGTGTTGGAATATTCAAGTCACCCCAAGAGAGAAATGCACGCAAGACCCTCCTGGCGATGAGCTTGATCCTGGGGACGATGTTCCTCGGTGTCTCGCTATTGGCGGTGTTCACACACGCAGTTCCTATGCGATCAGGAACCCCGACCTTGATCTCCCAGATAGCTACCTACACCTATGGAGCAGGACCCATTGGGCGATTCTTCTATCTTTTCCTACAGATATCGACGACGATGATTCTGGTCTTGGCCGCCAACACCTCCTTCACGGGATTTCCCTTCCTCGCCTCCTTTACCGCCGCCGACTCCTTTTTGCCGAGGCAGTTCACTAGGAGGGGACACCGGCTCGTCTTCTCCAACGGGATCATCGTTTTGGCGATCCTCGCCGAAGTACTGTTGATAGTAACCAAGGCACAGGTCACCGCCCTGATTGCGATGTACGCAATCGGTGTTTTTACCGGATTTACCATGGCCGGGGCGGGTATGGTCAAACACCACTTGACCGTCAAGGAACCCGGTTATAGGTGGAGAATTGCTGTCAATGGGTCTGCGGCGGTCCTCTCCTTCATCGTCGACTTTATATTTGCCTATACCAAATTCACCAGGGGTGCCTGGGTGGTCTTGGTCATGATGCCGGTGCTAGTCATCCTCTTTATCAGGCTAAACAAGGTCTATACAGAAGAAGAGGTCGAGCTCGAATCCGGAGTAGCTGCGGCGTGTGATGCTCCAATACTCAAGAGCCACACGGTGCTAGTTTTTGTCGATCGCTTAGACCTAGCGACAGCGAGGGCAATTCAGTACGCTCGAGCTATCAATCCGGATGACCTCAAAGCGATCCACTTCATCTTGGATGTGAAACAGGCGAGGGAGCTTGAGGAGGAGTGGGGTAAGAGGGGACTTGGGAGAATTGAGCTCGAAGTCATCGAGTGTCCCGACCGGAGGATAAGAAGCGTCTCTTTGGAGCTCGTCACCGAGTATACGGCGGATGGTGAGACCGAGGTAACCGTTCTGCTACCGAGGCGTGGTTATTCGAGGGTATGGAGCAGGGTGCTACACGATCGGACGGCGGACTCAATAGCCGAGGTGGTATCTCAGATTCCCCACGTCAACGCGACCATCATTCCATTTGAACTCGGGAAAAAGAAGACTTCACTGGTAAAGCTTAAGTCCAAAAAACCCTCCACTGGTGAGGCCGATTCGCAGACTACGACCCATGTGCCGGTGGGCGAGACCGACATCCACCTAATCGTTCCCGGTGCGGTGCCGATAGGTAGCGTCACCTACAGAACCAAGGCGACGGTTGCTGGGCGTGTGAAGCTAGTCAGGGTTCAGTCGTGGGATTCGGTCCCGGCCTTCGCAGCGAGGATAGAGGACTCTACCGGTGGAATCGTACTGGTCTTCGCTGGAAGGCGCGCCGTTCCCGGGATAACCCCCGGGCGGAGGCTCTTGGTCGAAGGGATGGTTGGAGAGGTCGGCGGGCACCTCGCTATGCTCAACCCGAAGTATGAATTTCTGGTAGGGCCAGACTCGGAAGAGGACGGCGTATAACTGGATCGATTTAACTAGATCGATTGACTAAAGGGATTTTTTATTTTCGCCGTAGTCTTAGTGGAATTCACAGTTCCAATGAAGTTTTCTGCGTACCCTAGGTTTGATGGACGGGACCGGTTAGTTGACTAGGTCCATGGAAATGGTTTGGAGCAGATGGCAAAGCCCCTGGTAATCGTTGAATCTCCGGCGAAGGCGAAGACGATTTCGCGTTTTTTGGGTTCAGATTTCTTAGTAGAACCCTCCATTGGGCACATAAGGGACCTACCCCGCAATGCATCCGAAGTTCCCGCCGCATATAAGTCGCAGCCGTGGTCGAGGATCGGGGTTGATACCGATAACGGCTTCAAACCCCTCTACATCGTCTCCAAGGAGAAGAAGAACCAGGTAAAGAAGCTTAAAGAACTGCTTGCGTCGGCGTCAGAACTCTACTTAGCGACAGACGAGGACCGCGAGGGGGAGTCGATAGCGTGGCACCTACTCGAAGTGCTATCGCCAAAAGTTCCCGTTAAGCGGATGGTCTTTCATGAAATTACCGAAGGAGCGATCCACGACGCAATCTCAAACCCGAGGGACCTAGACCGCAACCTCGTCGAGGCGCAGGAGGCCCGCCGGATATTAGATCGCCTATATGGCTACGAAATATCCCCGGTTCTCTGGCGAAAAGTCCAGCAAGGCCTCTCTGCCGGTAGGGTCCAGTCGGTAGCTTGCCGGATATTAGTGCAGAGGGAACGGGAGAGGATCGCATTTCGCTCGGCGAGTTATTTCGACGTCGTCGCCAACCTGTCGAAGCAGAAAGAGGCCTTCGATGCGAAGCTGACGATGGTCAATTCAAAGAGGGTCGCAACCGGCAGGGACTTCGGCCCCGATGGAGATCTCCTGAAGAAGTCCTCTAAGTCGGACACGGTAGTCATCGATCAAGAGATGTCGAGCGCCCTGATTGGCGCCCTAGAGGGCTCGGACTTTTCGGTTTCAGAGACCGAAACCAAGCCCTACAAGAGGTCTCCCGCCGCTCCATTTATTACCTCCACCCTCCAGCAGGAGGCGGGTAGGAAGCTAAGGTTTTCCTCTCAACGGACCATGAGCGTAGCGCAACGGCTCTACGAAAACGGATACATAACCTACATGCGAACCGACTCGACAAATCTCGCTGAGGTTGCCGTTAGCGAAGCTAGACGGATTGCGACTACCCTCTATGGCCCCTCCTACGTGCCGAGCTCGCCTAGGAGCTATACCAAGAAGGTCAAAAATGCCCAGGAGGCGCACGAGGCTATTAGGCCTTCCGGAGATAGCTGGAGAACCCCGGAAGAACTGGCGAAGGAGCTCGGTTCGGATGAAATCAAGCTCTACGAACTCATCTGGAGGCGAACGGTAGCTTCCCAGATGAAAGACGCCGTCGGCTCTACTGCGACGGTCAAGATGACCGCCCCACTAAAGGCCGACTTTCATTCGCAACGGGGGGATAATTCCGCTGGATTTTCTTCTGGAGAACTTGCGACCTTTTCGGCCTCCGGAACCCAGATAACCTTCTTCGGTTTCTTGAAGGTTTACGTGGAGGATTCGGATGAACCGGTGGAGAAAGACGCCAGCTCTGCGAGGCTTCCCATGCTCGAAGTAGGAGATCGGCTCGAGCTTCTGGGTCTCAACTCCGAGTCCCATGAGACCCAACCCCCCTCGCGCTATACCGAGGCTTCCTTGGTCAAGGCGCTAGAGGAGCTGGGCGTGGGGAGACCTTCCACCTACGCTTCGATCATCCAGACGATCATGGACCGCGGCTATGCGTGGCGAAAGGGTCAAGCCCTTGTACCTTCGTATGTGGCATTTTCGGTCGTTGGGCTTTTGGAAAAGTACTTCTCAACCCTCGTAGACTTCGGATTCACCGCCTCATTAGAGGATGATTTGGACCAGATAGCGGACGGCAACCTAACCACCGGGGACTACCTTTCTCACTTCTATTTTGGCGACGGAAGCAACGGCCTTAAGAACCTAGTTCAAGACCAGCTTTCGGAGATTGACGCCAGGGAGATCAATACTTTGGAAGTGGGTGTCGCAGAAAATGGCGAGACGATCTACGCGAGGATTGGAAAATTCGGCACCTACCTAAAGGTTGGTGAGGAGACCGCTCCGGTTCCAGACGATTTGGCACCCGACGAACTAACCGTAGAGAAAGCGATGGAACTGCTTAGCTCCAAGAAGCAGGATCGCGAGGTCGGGATCGATCCAAAGACCGGGTTTTTGGTAATCGCTAAGGCCGGCCGTTTCGGTCCCTATGTTCAGCTCCAGGACCCCGATCCCGATTCGAAAGCCAAGGCCAAGACCGCCTCGCTCTTCTCGGACATGTCTATCGAGACGATAACGCTAAGTGAAGCCCTGGAGCTTTTGGAGCTACCTAGGGTGGTAGGTCAAGATCCCGAAACCAAAGAGGAGATAGTCGCCCAGAACGGACGTTTTGGACCATACCTCACAAAGGGCAAGGAGTCGCGCTCGCTTTCTGAGGAGAGATCCCTCTTCACGGTGACACTCGAGGAGGCACTGGAGCTCTTCTCTAAGCCGAAGGAGAATAGGCGTCAACGTGCTCAGGCCCAACCGGCAAATATTCTAGGTGTCTCCCCCGTTACTGAAAAGGATGTCGCCCTAAAGGCCGGACGTTTTGGACCATACGTGACAGACGGCTCGGTTAATGCATCGATCCCTCGGGGGACCAACCCCGAGACCTTGTCGCTCGAGGCGGCGCTCGATCTGTTGGAGATCCGAAGGGCGAAGTTGGCAGAGACGGCAGGCGACGAAAAGCCTAAGCCAAGGCGTTCGACCGGTCGATCCAGTGCAAAAAGGACGACCACCAAGAGGCGCACGTGAAGCGCGGGGTGAATTTTGTCGTATTCGAAGGCGTAGACGGATCGGGCAAATCGACGCAGGTGGCGAGGGTCACCGAGGATCTAAAAGAGCGAGGGGTCAGGGTATTGGCCACTCGCGAGCCCGGGGGGTGTGGGTTTGCGGAGTCACTTCGGAAGATAATTTTGGATCAGGACAGGCTCGATCCTTGGGCCGAAGCGATGGTTATGGGGGCTTCTAGGATCGAGCATTGCCGAACCACCATACGCCCGGCCCTTTCCAGGGGCGAAATGGTGATATCAGATCGGTACCTGGGGTCCTCCTTGGTTTACCAAGGAATCGTCAATGGAATCGACGTTGAAGAGATCTATCGACTCAACCACCTATCCAAAGAGGTGCTCGACCCCGACTTGGTGATCCTCTTGGACCTGGAGCACCCGAGAAGAAGCAGCGATCAGAGTACCTTTGAAAAGAGGGGGGAAGCCTTTTGGTTCGCAGTTCGCGACGGTTACCGCGAGTTGGCCAAGAGGTACGGCTGGTTTACCATCGACGCCGAAATGGAGCCGGACATCATTACCGAGGCGATACTTGGCCGGATCTTTGACCAGGCTGAGTTGCAGGGCTAGATGCCACCTAAAAGCCCGCCAGCCTCAACTGGACGCTACCCCTTCGAAGACCTGCTCCTCAATCGCCCCGGCCTGACCAGGGACATCAGAATGCACCTCGGGCGTCTGGGGCAATCCTACCTATTTATAGGCCCTTCGGGATCGGGTAAGTTCCTCGCCGCCAAGGCGATGGCCAAGGCGATCCTGTGCCCAGATGGGGGATGTGGAAGTTGTGGAGTCTGTCTTGCTATAGAGGATGGCAGCCATCCCGACTGCACCATCGTCACCAGGGACGGAGCGACACTGAGTGTCGAAGAGGCTAGGGGGGTAGTCTCTGTCGCCTCAATCGCTCCAGCGCTATCCGAAAAAAGGGTCATCATCCTCCCGGAGGCGCACCTATTTGAGCGGTCGGCCCCGGTGCTGCTAAAGGTCCTCGAAGAGGCGACGACGAGCACAATTTTTCTGCTGAGCGCTGAGGCGATTCCCCTCTACATCGTCCCTTTGGCCTCTAGGTGCGTGAGGATCGACGTTCCACTTCCGAAGAAGAATGAGGTTTTCGACTACCTGCTGAGCTTAGGCATCGAAGATAGCGTGGCCGAGCTGGCGACTTCGGTATCTCCCAACAGGCTCGATAGGGCGTATGCCTTCGCCACTTCGCCCGATGCGCAGAGTGCGATCTCCCTCTGGGGTTCGGTTATCGAGCGCCTATCTGATAACCCGGAGAAGCTAGCGGTTTTGTGTGGCGAGTTAGAGTCGACCCTGCCGGCCAACCCGACCAATAGGGCACGCACTCACAAGAGGAATTCGGCCAAACTCCAGGTGGATAAGGATGGCGTTAGCCAGGTACTCTCCAGTGATCAACAGGCGCAATTGATCCGGTTGGAGCGCAGACTGCGCAGTGACGTCTTGAGGGCCGGTCTTGAATCGGTCCTAAAGACGGTGGTGCAAAAAGGTAGTCGAGGTGAAGTCACCCCCGAGACTGTCGGCCAGGTGGAGGAGCTTATTTTGACCGCCTCGTCTCAGTTGAAGAGGAATGGTAATGAGACTGTATTGATACGTGCCCTTGTTTTCGCTTTGAGCAGTCTATTCTTTTAATGCGTTGTGCCCGAGTAGCTCAGTGGTAGAGCAGCTCATTCGTAATGAGCAGGTCAGGGGTTCGAATCCCCTCTCGGGCTCCAGCCTAAGTGGTGAAGTGCGCCGCTGACAAAGAGGGAGCCAGTCCCAAGTGGCAGATCAGAGTAAGTTTCAAGAACAGGCCATGGAGTACGTCGATGCCCTGTACGCGGCCGCGCTTAGGATGACGCGGAGTCATTCCGATGCTGAAGACCTCCTGCAGGAGACCTTTCTAAAGGCCTACCGCGGATACGGATCGTTCCAGGATGGCACGAATTTGAAGGCTTGGTTGTATAGGATCCTGACCAATACCTATATCAATATTTACCGGGCAAAGAAGCGCAGGCCCGAAGAGTCGAACCTCGAAGATGTCGAAGACCTCTATATGTATCGACGCTTAGGTGGACTCGAAGCGGCCTCTTATGGCCGATCCGCCGAAGAGGAAGTGCTCGATTCCTTCACCGATCAGGACGTCAAGGACGCCATTGAGGCACTTCCGGACCAGTTTCGAATCGCGGTCCTACTCTCTGATGTTGAGGGTTTTTCATACAAGGAGATTTCGGAAATTACCGACGTTCCTTTAGGAACTGTAATGAGTAGGCTACATCGCGGAAGAAGAGCGCTCCAGAAAGCGTTAGTTGACCTAGGTATGCGACGCAGGCTAGTCACAGGGTCGAGGTAGTGGATCGGCGTATGGAACAGACAAATTCTTCTGGGGTGGACTGTAGAGAGTCAATAGCCCGGTTATATGAGTTCTTGGATAACGAACTATGTTCGACTGACCAGGCTGCTATCAAGAGACATATTGAGCACTGCTCCCCGTGCCTCGAGGCCTTTGAGTTTGAGGCAGAACTCAAAGCCATGATCAGATCTCGTCTGAGAAAAGAGGGTATCCCCCTCGAGGTGAAGGAGAAGATCAAACGGGCTTTGGCCGCGGAATAAGGCGATTCATTCCCGAGGTGCCCTTGGTGGTTGCGCCCCTTTATCGGGAATATTTCCGATTAAGCGTGAGTTAGCATCAATATGAATACGAACGGAGAAGTGGTCGGTGGTACGGTGCTAACCGGATCTGGGCGACCATCTAAAGCATACGCTAAAGACCGGGTGTGCAGCGAGCCAAGCTGTGATACCAAGCTTTCTATCTACAACCGTGGTAAGTACTGCTACCATCATGAACCGCTGAGTATCCCAAGGACCAGGGGTAGGAAGATAGCATAGGCTCCCTGTAGGCTCTGTGCTAGGGAGGTAAGTTGGCTCAATCGGTCTCTTGGTCCACGGCGTCCACGGTGGCTAAACAGATAGCTAAGAGGTTCCCCTCGATTACTAGCTATGAATTAGCCGAACTCAAGGACGACTTCGAAGAACTCGTTCCAAGGGCCGAATCGCTCGTTTCGGAATTGACTGGGCTGACTTCGCCCTTTAGTGCCCAAGCCCTGGTAGTAGATAGGGCCGGCTGGATTGATGCCAACCTCAAGAGCTATCAGCGGATCTTGGAATCGGTAAAGGGTGGGATTTTAAGCGAAGCACCTATCGTCGGATTGGACTATGTAGCTGGGGCTCAGGTCGGTGCTCTAATTGGATATATATCTTCTCGTGTTCTGGGCCAATACGACCTCATATTTGGATCCTCAGAAGCGGATACTGGTGGGTCGATCTACTTTGTCGGTTCCAACCTCGTAGCACTAGAGAGGAACCTCGGCTTCCCTAAGAAGCAGTTCCGCCTCTGGGTTGCCCTCCACGAAATGACCCACCGCTTTCAATTTGAAGCCGTGAGCTGGCTAAAACCGACTTTTACCGAACTCGTCTCGACGATGCTATCGGTGAAGACTCCGGTACCATCGGACTTTATCAACGTAGCGATACGGGTATTTGACTCGATAAAAGATGGCAAGAATCCTATACCTCCGGGTGGACTCGCCGAACTTCTTGCTTCAAAGGAGCAGGCAGAGGCGCTTGAAAAGATCACTGTGCTAATGTCCATCGCCGAAGGCCACGGGGACTGGGTGATGAATAGGGCCGCCAAGGAGGAGATCCCAGAGGCCTATCGCTTTCACTCCCTCCTCTCAACTAGGCGGACTTCGGCGAGTGGGGTCGCCAAGGTGCTGAGTCAGCTTCTGGGCCTTGAAGCAAAGATGAGGCAGTACGAGGTCGGCGAGAAGTTTATAGAGGCAATCGAGGAGCGTAGGCCTGGTGCGATAGACGACCTATTCGAATCCAGGGAGAATCTCCCGACCCTTGAGGAACTGGCCGAACCGACACTCTGGCTCTCTAGAGTAAAAGGAGTTGGACTCAAATAGCTGGTCGATTTTCGACTAGCTATCGGTGCCGGTAGAAGATGGTGAGTATGTCCGGTGTTCGCCCGTCAGAAGAACCCCTCTGGTCGGTTCTCAATCGGGGGCTTAATCGCGCGGGTATCGACATCTTGGAGATCCTTGGCCGCTGCAACTTTCCTACTACAAGCGCTGAAGCGGGAGCCTTCGAGCGGTACTACGACTGCGCAGTATCGGGTGGACAGGACTCGCTGAGTTTGGTAATTCTCGCAAAGCTAACGGGCCTCACTCCACGTGCCCTCCACGTCGACCACGGCATTAGGGAGGGATCTGCTTCAGAGGGCCCGCTCCTAAAGGAGATGCTGCGTCCCTTCGATATCCCTGTTTTCTGTTACAAAGTCAAAGTTGAACCCGGGCCGAACCTCGAAGAACGAGCGCGGGAGATGCGGCGCAGGGTACTTCCAGATGGAGTAGCGACGGGGCATACCCTAGATGATCAAGCAGAGACGATGATAATCAACCTCTTGAGGGGCGCCGGCTTGAAGGGGCTCTCAGCGATGGAGCCCTCATACCAAAAGCCACTACTGGGCCTGCGAAGATCTCAGACCAAGGCGATATGTGAGGCTATCGGCCTTGAGCCGATAGTCGACCCCTCCAACTGGGACTCGAGATTTCTAAGGAATAGAGTCAGGCACGAACTCCTGCCCTTGATGGCCGAGTTAGCCAACAGGGACGTCTCCTCGGTGATCGTCCGGCAGTCGAGACTATTTCGAGCAGAAGAAGCCTATTTGACCTCGACTGCGAGGAGACTATCGAGTTTGAAGCCCGCCGAGCTAAAGGTACAGGATCCGGTCCTGTTGCGTCGTTTCATTCGCCTGGAGATAGAGCGGCTCTGTGATATTCGCCTAGATCAGGCGACGACCGAGAGGGTGCTGAACGTGATCCTCGGGCAGAGCAGAAGTGCTAATCTCCCCGTGGGCTTTATCTTTAGGCGTCGGCAAAAGAAGTTTGAGATTTTAAATGAGCGGGGGATTCTGGTCTCGACTATCGGTGACGCAGAATAGGTTTAGGGTAGTGACAGGTATATCAGCCGTGGGCTCTTTCCATATGGCGGCGTACTCTGTAAGGGCTAGTTGCGGACTACAAAGGCGGAACATTGGGCTGGAAGAACGATCCATCGCTTGGCAAGGTCGTGATCGACGAAAAACAACTCAATGAGAGGGTGCAGCAGTTAGCAGCCCAGATCTCAATTGACTACAGCGGAAAATCGGTCTTGCTGATTGGGGTACTAAAGGGCGCAATCATGTTTATCTCCGACCTCGCCAGGGCGATCACCGTTCCGGTTGAATTCGACTTCATGGCGGTCTCATCCTACGGGAGTTCGACCAAGACCTCGGGGGTGGTAAGGATCATCAAGGATCTAGACGCCGATCTGAGCGGCAAGCACGTACTGATAGTCGAGGACATAGTAGATTCCGGACTGACTTTGAGTTACTTGATGCGAAATCTCTCCCAAAGGGGACCCGCTTCTTTGGGTGTCGTCGCACTGCTAGTGAAGGTGGGGATACAGTACGCCCCACTGGATCTAAAGTATGTTGGCTTTGAAATCCCACCTGAGTTCGTAGTTGGATACGGCCTTGACGTCTCCGAACGGTATAGGAACCTTCCATATATCGCCGAATACATCGGGTCGGAGGAGTAAGTGTCCGCCAATTCCAACTTTGATCGGGTCGAATTAGAGGCCACCATTAGAAGGCTTATAGAGCTAATTGGTGAGGATCCAGATTCCAAGGAGCTGGCGGCCACCCCCAAGCGGGTGGCGCTGATGTACGAAGAGATCCTTTCGGGGAGGCACATAGACCCCGCTGATATCCTCTCGGAGACCTATGAGGCCGACCACGATGAGATGGTAATGGTTAGCGGGATTCGCTTTAGCTCGATGTGTGAGCACCACCTACTCCCCTTTTTTGGGGTGGCACACGTAGCGTATATCCCTAACCTCTCGGGCCGTATCGTCGGAATATCGAAGCTCGCAAAGCTGGTTGAGGCGATGTCGATGAGACTGCAGGTACAAGAGAGAATGACCAAGGAAATAGCGGAGAGCATAGTGGAGCAGCTCAAACCACAGGGAGTGATGGTAGTGGTCGAGGCCGAACACCTCTGTATGGCGATTAGAGGGGTAAAGTCACCCGGCTCGAAGGTTGTTACCTCAAGCGTAAGGGGAAGGTTCAGGAAAGACCCCCTGACGAGGTCTGAGGCACTACAGCTCATCGGCAGGGAACGTGGTTGGGGTATGCCATGACCAACAGAGCGAAAATAATGGGTATCTTGAACGTTACTCCCGACTCCTTTTCCGATGGGGGGAGCTACGTCGAGGTAAACAAGGCGGTAAATAGGGCCCGGGAAATGCTCGACGAGGGTGCCGACATTATCGACGTCGGTGGTGAGTCGACGCGACCCGGATCAGATGCGGTCGACCTAGGTGAGGAGCTGAAGAGGGTAATACCGGTTATCAGGGAGATCTCTTCATTCGCCGTAGTCTCGATCGACACTAAAAAACGAGAGGTCGCCGCCGCAGCGATCGAAAATGGAGCCAAGATTATAAATGATATTTCGGCTTCCCTCGCCGAAGTGGCGAGGGAAGCCGGAGCGGTGTGGGTGGCAATGCACATGCAGGGTGATCCCAAGACCATGCAGCAGAACCCGCACTATGCAGATGTCGTCGAAGAGGTGAGAGAATACCTCGCCGAAAAGCTCGAGTGGGCTAGGTCGATCGGAGTCAAAGAGACCTGGATAGACCCAGGCCTCGGCTTTGGAAAGACCAAAGAGCAAAATATGGAACTCCTCAGGGCTACTTCGCGCATTGTTGAACTCGGGGTCCCGGTACTCATTGGAGCCTCTCGAAAGGGTTTTTTGACCGAATTTATGGCGCCGGAGGTTCGTGTCTCCCCGCCCGCAGCAAGGGATAGGGTTTCCGAGAGTATCCAAGCGGCAACCTTGGCGGTCAAAGGCGGTGCGACGATAGTTAGGGTGCACGACGTTATGGCGACCAAAGCCGCACTGGATTCATACAGTGAGGAGCCAGATGTCCAGGCTTAGTCTCCCCAGGGTCCCGTCGGATAAGTTCAGTTATGTGTGAGGGACACACCACAAGGCAAATCGAGATAAACAACCTCCAAATGATGGTCAACATCGGAGTCGGAGAGCAGGAGAGGTCTTCTGCGCAACCAATAAGGTTTGACGTGATATTGACCCTCGCCGATATCGGCGATGGCGTTCGTGATATCGACGGTAACCTAACGCGACCGTTAGACGATCTTGCCGAAAGCGTCGACTATGTGTCGGTGCTGGAGATAGTTGACGGACTAGTTCGCATCGGACCCCGAAGGAAGCTTCTAGAGACCTTGGCAAACGATATCGCACTTAGGTGCGTGGGCCTGGAAAAGGTAAAGAGCGCAGAGGTAGTCGTTACTAAGTTGATGCCCCCAGTCACTTTCGAGCTGCAGTCTGTTTCGGCTCGAATAAAGCTCGCTAAGTCACTCGAGAACAAGTCATCCCAGGATGAGTCACCCCAGGATGAGTCACCCGAGAATGATCGGATAGATGAGCGCTAAAGTGCTCTATCGCTGCCTCGTGGGCATCGGTTCAAATCTTGGCGACCGCATGGCCCATGTCGAGGCGGCGATAGAGGGATTGAAGGAGATCTCCGTTTTTATTAGGGTCTCAGATATTTATGAGACCGCTCCGGTCGGTGCCCTAAGTGAGCAGGGGAGATACCTAAACCTCGTAGCTTTGTCGGTGACCCCCCTCGATCCCGACGCACTCTTAGATCAGCTAGCAGAAATTGAGAGGAGAAACCAGAGGGTGAGGGGGGAGATAAATGCGGCTAGGACCCTTGATCTAGACGTCCTGTACGTCTATGGATACAGGTCAGAGACCAAAAAGTTGCAGGTTCCTCATCCTCGAATGGCCGAGCGGGCCTTTGTAATAGCGCCACTTTTAGACGTCGACCCGGTCGTCGCATACTCGCTCTCCCCGGGGCTGGCAGATTCCATTTCGAGGCGTGCGAGGACCGTCGGCGACGAGGTGGCCGATGGAGTCGTATTTTTAGGACATTACCCGAGTAATTCTTCCGGCTAGCTAAGGCGAAAGCCCCGGATCTATTCTTGGCTAGTTTGTTGCAGATAGGCGTTAGGTGAGGAGTCGATTTGCGGATAATCAACCAGCTCGATGAGGCTTATCAGCTATTTAGGGCCGCACGAACCGACGGAGGGGTCTGCGGCCTCGTTCCCACCATGGGTGCGCTGCATGAGGGACACCTCCGCCTCGTCGAAAAAGGGCGCTCTGAATGTGACTTGCTGGCAGTTTCGATCTTCGTCAACGCAATGCAGTTCAACGATAAAGGCGACCATGAAAGGTACCCAAGGACGGTACAGGAGGACCTAGATCTACTTGCGGCCAGGGGTGTGGATATGGTTATCCTCCCGTCGGACCAGGAGATGCACCCCGAGCCGATCCAGTTTCAGGTGGTGCCATCGGGCCTATCTGAGGGCCTTGAAGGGGCATCTAGGCCGGGTCATTTCGCCGGCGTCGCTACGGTGGTGATGAAGCTCTTCCACGTTCTCTCAGAGGGACGGGCATATTTCGGAGAGAAAGACTTTCAGCAGCTAGCCGTGATTAAAAGGATGGTTGTGGAGTTTCACCTTCCAATCGAAGTGGTGGGGGTGGCGATTGTAAGGGAACCGGATGGACTAGCGATGTCCTCCAGAAACAGGCTTTTGAGTGAGCAAGAGAGGGCTGCGGCCCCTGCGCTATATAAATCCATCGAAGCCCTGAGGCGTGGTTACTCCACAGGTGAGCGAAGGGTACAAAACCTCATTCAGCTAGCCAAGGACGAGCTCGCCAGGGAGCCGCTATTTAAACTCGATTACCTCGAAGTCGTAAATCCGGCTACCCTGGACCTCTTGGAGTTTGCCGATGACGATTCCAGAATCGTTGTGGCGGCGAATATCGGCCGGGTTCGCTTGATAGACAACTCGCCCGTCGGTGCTCAAGATGCCGAGGAACGATAGAGGGTGGTGACGGATAGTGCTTTTGACGATCGACGTTGGTAATACCCAGACTGTCTTCGGTATCTACTCGAGGGACTCACTAAAGATTCCCGGCGGGATCGAGCCGGATGCTAAAAGGACCGCCGCTCAGGGCTTGACACACCACTTTCGGATTGCGACACGGACCGATCGAACTCCCGACGAGCACGCCTTGTTGTTGTGGCAGCTACTTTCAATGAGCGGAATAGACGCCGAGAACTCCTTCAGCGGAGCGGTGATGTCTTCATCTGCACCTAATGTCACCTTCTCGCTCCGCAATATGGTGAACAGGTGGCTCAAGCTGGAGCCGACGGTCGTCGAGCCGGGGATCAAGACATCCATGCCCATCCTCTACGATAACCCCAAGGAGGTTGGTGCAGATCGAATCGCAGACGCAGTCGCCGCCTTAGACCTTTACGGGGGCCCAGCTATCGTCGTGGACTTCGGGACGGCGACTACCTTTGACGCAATTAACCAAAAAGGCGAATACCTTGGTGGCTCGATAGCCCCGGGGATAGAGATATCCCTCGACGCCCTTTACCGAAATGCCGCCTCACTGAAAAAAGTGGAACTCGTGCCTCCGAGGTCGGTCATCGGCAGGAGCACCACCGAGTCGATTCAGTCTGGCGCACTTTGGGGATTTGCCGGACAGACCGACGCAATTTGCGGACTGTTCGAAGAGATATTAGGCAAGTCCCATATCATCGGCACGGGCGGACTCTGTTCGGTGGTTGCCCCCTATACCAAAAAGATCGAATACCAGGAACCATGGCTCACCCTCCACGGTCTGAGGATCATCTATGAAAAGAATTTATCCACCGACAAGTTTGAGAAAAAGAGCTAAAGATGACAGATTCCACCCCAAAGGCCGCCTCATTAGAGATTCCCTACTCCTTCGCTGGAACGACGAAGCTCGCCGATATTAGGGCGAGATTCTCGGATCTAGCCGTTGACACTCGTAGTGGAGTCACCCTGAAGGTCGCCGGAAGAGCGATGCTAATTAGGAGACAGGGACGACTCTGTTTCGTCGAGCTGCACGACGAGAGCGCAAAGTTGCAGGTCATGGCTTCGGAGAGCGAGACTAGTGACTTCGAGGCCTTCTTCTCGCTGTCTTTGGGCGACTGGATCGGCGTCGAGGGTGAGGTGATCACCTCGAGGCGGGGCGAGCTCTCTATCATGGCCTCGAGCTGGGTGCTCTTGGCAGAGAATAGGCGGGGTTTCGGAGACAAGTATCATGGGATTTCCGATCCAGACCTCCGCTACCGCCAGCGTTATGCAGATCTATGGATAAATGAGAAGTCCCGAGAGAACCTAAAGATAAGGTTCAAGACGGTATCGGAAATAAGAAAGTTCCTCTCGGAAAGGGATTTTGTCGAGGTTGAGACGCCTCTTTTGCACCCGATAGCGTCGGGGGCAACTGCAAAGCCCTTCGTTACCCACCACAATGCCCTCTCTATGGACCTCTACCTGCGAGTTGCACCGGAGTTATACCTCAAGAGGCTGATAGTCGGCGGATTCGAAAAGGTCTATGAGATAGGTAGGAGTTTTAGGAACGAGGGAATTTCACCCAGGCACAACCCCGAGTTCACCATGTTGGAACTCTACCAAGCCTACGTCGACTTCTCATCGATTATGGAACTGACCGAAGAACTGGTATCGCAGGCCGCGATCGGGACCCTAGGAAGCCCGATAATCTCCTATCAGGGCATGACCATTGACCTCACCCCCCCCTGGAGGAGGGTGACTATGGAGGAGGCTATCTCTGAGGCTATCGGTTTCGAAGTTCGCATGGACATGGGAAGGGAGAAGCTAGCTTCGCTGGTGAAGGAACGAAATGGTAACGTCTCTGACTCCTACGGAGAGGGAAAACTGTTGTTGGAACTCTTTGAGTTGGTAGCGGAGGAGGGGCTCATCCAACCGACATTCGTTTATGACCATCCGGTCGAAATCTCGCCGTTGGCGAGGGATCACAGGTCCCGACCTAAGTTCGTCGAGAGGTTCGAAGCCTTCATCGCTGGAAGAGAGTTGGCGAACGCATTTTCGGAACTCGCCGACCCAGATGAGCAGAGGAGACGCTTCGAGGATCAGGTCAAGGCGAAAGAGGCCGGGGATGAAGAGGCGATGGGCCTCGATCTGGACTATATTCGGGCACTCGAGTATGGCATGCCCCCAACTGG
>JABEUO010000028.1 GCA_013044415.1 Acidimicrobiaceae bacterium | reverse complement strand
TCCCACCTCGCAAAATGGGATAGGTCCGGGGTTCGGCTCAAGATCTCGGTAAACCTCTCACCAACTACTCTTCTGGCTCCCGATTGCGCCAACACAATTTTATCTGCATTGCAAAGGTGGTCGATAGACCGGTCACGACTCACAATCGAGCTACTGGAAAGCGAGAAGTTGGATCGCCAAGCGAGGGACGCTGCGATTTCAAGACTGACGGAGATCGGAATTGAACTGGCGATGGACGACCTTGGTGAGGGTTACAGCGGTCTGAGGAGAATGTCTGAAGTTCCATTTAGCACGATCAAAATCGATCGCAGTCTAATGGCTAGTTTGATACCTCGTCCAATACAGACGATGGTAGTTATTGACACCCTAAATTCTATGAGCGGTTCATTGGGGAAAAAGGTTGTGCTCGAGGGTCTTGAGACCGAGGCACACCTAGAGATGGCGACGAGGCTTGGCATCCCATTCGGACAAGGATTCGGTATCGCCAAGCCAATGCCCGCTGACGATCTTCTAAATTGGATCGAGGGATTCAAGTTTGAATCAGACCCAATGCAAGTCAAGACCTACCTTGGTGGACTCGCCCATCATTGGAAATCGGGGCACGATGGTCCGCTGGAAAGCTGCCCTATTGCAATCTTGCTCGCAACTAAAGAGAATGTTCCGGTCGAGATCATACGAGCTCATGCGGAGTTGCATTCGCAGGCCACTCCAGATGGATCGGCGACAGAACTCTCAGAATGGTTACAAAGGGCGATCCAACAAGAGCTTTAAGCTGGTCTCGATCGTCAATTCACGCCGAGGCGATCTCTGCTGAATGCCCGTTGTGCGCTTACGAACCTCGACTAGTCCGATCGACTTCACTTTGCACTAAAAGCAGCTTGTAGCTTCTATTCCACAGCTTCGAACTTCTGAGGAAATGCCAACTCAGTTTCTCCCGACTCAATGCTGGCGGAAAATCTAACGGCCATTATTTCAACTGCCTCCGGGTTCTGGTCAATAAGTAGAAATTTTCGATTGAGTCCTTGGGCGGCCGCTCCCAAGGATCCACTACCGGCGAAAAAGTCGAGCACCCAGTCCCCCGCTTGCGTACTAGCTTGCACCATGCGCCTGAGGATCCCAACCGGCTTTTGCGTAGCGTACCCCGTCTTCTCTCTTCCCGTTGGGGAGACGATAGTGTGCCACCAAACATCTGTCGGTAATTTTCCCGCAGCGGCCTTCTCGGGGGTCTCTAACCCAGGAGCCATATAAGGCTCCCGATCTACCTCATCCGAATTGAAGTAGTAGTGACGAGGGTCTTTTACGTAGACCAAAATATTGTCGTGCTTGGCAGGCCAGCGGCTCTTGGACCTTGCTCCGTAGTCATAGGCCCAGATTATCTCGTTGAGAAAAGAGTCACGTCCAAAAAGGACGTCGAGCATAACCTTTGCGTAATGGACCTCACGATAATCCAGGTGGAGATAGAGTGTGCCATCCGGTTTTAGCAGGCGATATGCATGAACTAGCCGAGGCTCCAAAAACGCCCAGTAGTCATCAAATGAGTCGTCATATGAAGAGAGCCTCCCTCTTATGGTGTCGTATCCCTGACCTTTGAACCCAATCCTCTCTCCGGTCTCCGAACGTACGGTCTTCAGGCTCTGCCGACTCTGGACCCGCCCGGTGTTGAATGGCGGATCAATATATATCATTCTGAAACTGGAATCTGGTAGCAGAGGCAGAACGCTGAGGTTATCGTCCAAAACCACCTGATTCGGATCGGACGTAGTCCAGTTGTCGTAGCTCATTTGACTCATACTACCTCAGGGTGCGGCCGTGCTTTTCCAGGGGCGCCATCGGTCGACCCTACTCTGAAAGTAACCGCAACAGAGAAGCACATTCGCCCCAACGTGCAACAGGAACGGCGAGATGTTAGACAGCAGTCAGCAATTTCACATTATGAGCTTCCAAGTACCATTTGACCAAACAAGTACTACTTGTTTTCTAGATATCTTCTCGCATCGCTATCCGATCAACGGACCAACGCTGCTAGATAAAGGGTCCAGCTTCTACCAAATTCCCCAAAGTTGCCAGTTTGGAGGTACGCCACTCAGCCTTTCACAAGGGTGGCTTGCGGCAAAAGTCCTACTCATCACGGAGACCTAAATTCCTGGGCCTGACGCCAATGCGTCAAACGCCCAATAGCTATCGTGGAATAATCCTATTGATCAGCTTGTAAATAAGCCGCCAACCCAGCATTGCCAGTGCAAAAAATCCCACCGAAACCAGCACGAATGGTATCGCACTTCCCTGGCCAACGATCAGTCTTACTAGTTGGCCAACCAAAGCGGCTGTCATAGAGATGACTGCCCCTGTTGGCCATATACGTAA
Organism: Acidimicrobiaceae bacterium; assembly: GCA_013044415.1. GTDB lineage: Bacteria > Actinomycetota > Acidimicrobiia > Acidimicrobiales > Acidimicrobiaceae > JABEUN01. The sequence goes on along the minus strand of JABEUO010000028.1, from coordinate 1,817 downwards.
AAAATACTCCATGGAATTCTTCCAGGGCCTATTTATAACCCAAGCCACGACTAGACCAGCGAAAAACGGTGCCGCAGTTTTAACCAATCCACCAAAAGACTCTTTGTGGCCATGGACCGACCTTCCGATGACGACAAAGATGACTACAACCAGTAGATCCAAAAGGCCAACTATGTATTTGCGCACCGCAGTAATCTACTGCACTAAGCAGGAATAGTCGTAACCCGCCACATTAGAGAGGGCGAACAAAACTAATCTTGACAACCCTAAGCAGACCAATAGGTCTCCAGATGGAACTATTTTATCAACCGCCCAAGCGAGCGAACGGGACTCCGAGGTGGCATTTGCCATACCGAGAGTGAATTAGTTAACGGACATCGCTTAGAAGATAAACTCAAAGGCGATATCCGGCAATCGATCTAATCGGTGGGTTCATTCGGAAAGTGCTATTTGGAAATTTTAGATTAACTTTCCTTACACAGAACTCCGGAATCTTCGAGCTTCCTTAGTCATAATGGCTGCTAGACACTACTTCTCCTCAAAAGTACCCGAATAGCGCAGATCATTGACACTTACCTTCCACCGAAGTACTTTGAAATAATACCGAAATCGGCATTGCCGGATCGGACAGGGGGGAGTCAAAATATGCAGGTTCCTGCGCCCTTTGATTACAAGAGGGCTTCGACATTAGCTGAGGCCATTGCACTGTTGCGAGAGTGCGGGCCGGATTCTCGAGTTATAGCTGGAGGTCATAGCCTCCTACCTATGATGAAGCTTCGTCTGGCTCGTCCTGAAGTGCTCATCGACATCAACCACCTCGGCGAGCTCGACTACATCAAGGTCGATGGCAACACTTTGAAGATTGGAGCGATGGTCAGACACGTAACACTTCAGAAGTCACACCTAGCCGCAGAGTATTATCCGATATTCGCCGAGGCAGAAGAGCAGATTGCCGACCCTCTGGTCAGAAATCGAGGAACAGTCGGTGGGTCATTATGTCAAGCGGACCCTGCGGAGGACCTTTCTGCGGTATTCTCAGCCCTTAAGGCAGACATAATCATCGCCGGCGGCTCTGGAACGAGAAGATTGCCAATATCTGAGTTCCACACCGGTCCGTATACCACGGCCCTCAATCCCGACGAGATACTCACAGAAATCGACGTCCCACTCAGGTCAAACACCGGCAGCGCTTATGAAAAAGTCGAGCGAAGGGTTGGCGATTGGGCGATTGCGGCGGTTGGAACAATGGTCAGAGTAGACGATGGCCTGATCAGCGAGGCTGGAATCGGATTGACCGCCGTTAGGGCGGATCACTTCAGGGCTAAGGAGGCCGAAGATTCTCTCCTTGGTCGCTCACCTTCCACCGAGGCGATCGTCGAAGCGGCCTCACTGGCCGCTAGGCACTGCAATCCTTTTGCTGATCAGCGCGGGCCAGAGGATTACAAACGTCACTTGGTTGAAGAGCTTACCAAGAGAGCCCTCTCAAGGGCCCTAAATAGGTCACTCCCGGAGGTGCACTAATGAGGGTAAACATGTCGGTAAACGGGGTTGAGGTATCAGATGATATTGAGCCACGCCTCCTATTGGTCCACTTCCTGAGGGAGAATCTGAGACTGACCGGTACCCACTGGGGATGTGATACGTCGAATTGTGGCACCTGTACGGTATTGATGGACGGTATGCCGGTAAAGTCTTGCACGGTTCTGGCGGCGATGGCGTCAGGAAGCCAAATCACCACGGTTGAGGGACTTGGCGCAAATGGAGAACTCGACCCCGTCCAACAGGGCTTTATTGAAATGCACGGCTTGCAGTGTGGT
>JABEUO010000027.1 GCA_013044415.1 Acidimicrobiaceae bacterium | reverse complement strand
GATTTCGAACCAAAGGAATCCTCCGAGTAATCCCAGCTCACAGACTCGCGTAGTAACACGACTCAAATGCCGAAACGCGTCCATTTCCCCTGCTAAAGCATCATTTATAGGGTAGTTGTTTGCCTCTTATCTCAGTAAGTCCGGCCAGAGACGGACTCATGCTCGGTGTCTCGGCTCGTGGTCACGGCATTCGAGTGGTGCGCACACCGATCGAGGTAACGGTGCCCCTAGGGCCGTGTCTCAAAAACCACTAACTACCTGGTGCGCCCCCTGGGACTCGAACCCAGAACCTGCGGATTAAGAGTCCGTTGCTCTGCCATTGAGCTAGAGGCGCCAAATCGCCCGCCTCGTAGAGATTACCGTCTTAAGGCGCACTGTCGGTCAAGTTCCAGCAAGTAAATGTGCACTTTGAAACTTGTCAGTACTTGATTGGCTGGGTGGGGTGACCGAGGGGACTCGAACCCCCGACCTCCAGGGCCACAACCTGGCGCTCTAACCAACTGAGCTACGGCCACCACGAGCCAGTCAGAGTAATCTAGTCGCTGGATAAGTCGCCTTGATCACGTCAGGGGACGATAGGTGGAATTTGATCCGTTTATTTGCTTGAGGAGCAGTTGTCCAATAGGAAACAACCTAAGGATAGCTCGATTGTGTGGAGAAGTTCAGCCACTTAGCTATTTGGAGAGTACTGTAGAACTATGAGTTCTCCCAAGCCCTTGTGGCGAAATGTTTTCGATCTTGTTGAAAAGGGTGTTGCTCCAAAACTTGAGTCCATGGTGGGGATGTCTGAGTTCGCAGATTTGATTTCTGTGCTCACGAAGCTTCGCTACGAAGCCAACAAGCGGTTTGAAGAGACAACGCAGAATCTATTGCATGTGTGGAACTTACCTGCTGTTACCGATCTAAAGAAGCTGTCAGAGCAGGTATCTAGCCTCGAACGGCGAATCCGCGAACTCTCCAAGTCGATCGAAGACATGAAAGAAAACCAGGCGGAATAGCCAATTGAAGGAATTCGGACTCCCCGACGCCATAGAGGATCTGTTCGCGGAGTTGAATCGAAGTGTTGCGAGGGCTCGAAATGGGTTCAAGTACTTCGTTGGTGCCGAAAAGATTGAGGTTGGCATAACTCCAAAAGAGACCGTCTGGAGTTATGACAAGGTTCAACTTTTTAGGTATAAAAGCGATAAACGGCTCTATTCGACCCCGATTGTGTTGGTTATGAGTCTGATCAGCCGAAGCTATGTATTGGATCTCCGCCCGAACAAGAGCCTGGTAGAGTACCTATTGGGCAGGGGATTCGATGTTTTCCTAGTCGATTGGGGAGTGCCCGATGGCTTCGAAGCGAGCAACTCATTGGAGACCTATACCCATGATTATCTGGCCAAAGTCGTGGAAAACGCTATCAGGGTTTCCGGGGCAAAGGACGTCACGCTCTATGGGTACTGCTTAGGGGGAGATTTGGCCCTGCTGTATGTGGCTTCGCACTCAGATGCCCCAATAAGGAATCTCGTGACTATGGCAAGTCCGATTGACTTTTCGGCCATGGGTCCCTTAGTGGACCTATTGAAGGTTGACAAGATCGAACCGCAGAAGTTACTCGGGTGGGACGGAAACGTTCCTGCAGATGATATAGCCAACTCCTTCCGACTGCTAAAACCGACCGGCGATATTGTAAACCGCGCCAATTTGGTTGAAAATCTATGGGACGATGAGTTTATGGACGGCTACTTAGCCATGACTAGGTGGACTGGAGAGCATATACCTTTTCCTGGAGGAGTGTTCCTTCAGATCGTCGACCTGTTTATCAGGAAGAATTGCTTGGCGACTGGATCCTGCGAGCTCGGAGGAGAGGTTGTTTCCCTGATCTCGATAAAGTGCTCTGTACTCAACGTGGTGGCGGAGAAGGATCATATAGTGCCGATCGATGCAGCAACTCCCGTTGTTGCACTTGTCGGATCAAAGGACGCCGTTGAGTTGAGACTTCCGGCGGGTCACGCTGGGCTGATTGTTGGTAGACAAGCGAACAGAGTGACTATGCCAAAGATTGCGGATTGGATTGAGGGCAGAAGTGAGTTGCTTTCTTAAGGCCATGGAAATGGATGGGGGACCGATGAACGAAAAGAGTTGGTTTGAGATTCGCAAGATTGAAGGGACTGACGCTCCACAGTTAGCCCGCTTCTTCCAAGGAATCGCCGAAACTGACAGGAACTTTTTCAAAGAGGACGTGTTGGATTCTCATTTGATCTCATCTTGGACAACCGACGATGTCAACCATCGCCTAGTTGCAACGACCAAAGGTAATGACATCGTGGGTTACGCAGCCACTTTGGCAATGGGTGGCTGGGAGAGCCATGTGGGCGAGCTCCGCCTTGTGGTGGCTCCGGACCAGAGGGGCAAAGGACTCGGTGGAACTCTAGCAAAGGCGGCCGTTGACGCCGGAGTAAAGAAAGGTCTGAAGAAGGTTTTCGTGGAAGTCCTAGCGCCACAAACGCCAGTAAAGCGGGTCTTTGAATCCATGGGATTTGTTCCAGAGGCGCTATTTAGGAATCAAGTCATAGATCGCAGTGGTGCATTCCAGGACCTTATTGTCCTCTCCTATTTCGCTGACGAGAAGATGTAGCGCTCTGTCTCAAGTGAGGCAAAAACTAACTAGTCTGTATCGTTGGCCCCTGTAGCTCAGCGGATAGAGCAGTTGCCTTCTAAGCAATTGGTCGTAGGTTCGATTCCTACCGGGGGCGCGCCACTGGTTTTTTGATTCTTCTAATCCATTCCCGGCGTCAGTATCAAACTTTGCTCGACGGGGAGGATTGCGGCCCCCTGCTGCGTGGTTATTCTCCAGATGGACACGAGATTTCATTTTCCCTCGTCGCCTACGAAGTGCTGTTAGATCGAAGCTGTTAGTAAGGGGGAAAGAGTCGACTGGGGCACTTATCGGATAGTTACACCAACGAGCTACTCTGTGGCCCGCCATGTCTTGGATAGAGTACAAACTCACCCTTTACCGTGGTCTCCCCAGTTGGTGTATAGCTGAGTAGGTAGTCGTAATACCTGTTCCCCGGGAACAGGAGTGTTCCCCTGACCGCTCGAGCCGTAAACAGCTTGACAGGTCCCATTCCGTTCAGCTTTATCTGCCTTATCTGTGCCAGAGTGTTGGAGCCATCAAGGGCTAGGGATCCGTCTGGCTGTGGAACTCCCCAAGCGAGTATGTGTAACCTCCCGCCCCTTCCGTTATCGAGCGATCCAAAGAAGCCAACCTTAACTACTTGGTGAAAATTAGGTTTTGAGACGGTCTCTACGCCTTTGAACGACAAGTAGTAGGATGAAAGTCCAGCCGCCTGCGAAGCAGAAATGCTGCTTATTTGCCTATTGGTCTTCGGAAGGTGCGACGAACTCACCTTAGCTAGCGCCTGCGGCTGACTTCCTCCAAGGGCAAAGGAGGTACTCGATGAAATCGCCGAACTGCTTGCTCCTAGTAGGCCGAGTGAGGCCAAGAAGATACCCGTTCTTATCCAAGGAGTTTTAAGTTCAAAGATTTGGGATAAGTGTGCCACTGCTGACCCCACCGAGACTATTAGCGAAACCATTAGTAGTGCGACTAAAAGCGTGGGGGCGGTCACCGTCTGGACCGAAACGATGGCGAAAAGTGCCAAGAGTGCAGACGATATCCCGCCAATTAGGTTGACTACCCAGATCGACTTGCCCCTGCCGGGTCCATCGGACCTCGAAAATAACCTGACGATCCGGTCGGCAACTGGTAGGGCGGCAAGTGCCACAAGCGATATAAGCACAGACTCCCGAGTCAGCGACATGGTAGCCGATGTCTGGGCCTTTAGAAATACGAAGGTGGCGGAAGCACCCACGATGTAGCTGAAGATAGTAAAAATCGCAAACAACTTGTGTGACTGAACTTTGGAGGCGAATGCCGATTTAAGCTCAATGAAAGGGGAAAGGGCAGTGGCTAGTGCAAGAAAAGTCGATCCAAGTGCTAATAGTAGGTAGTCTCGGGCCGAAGCGTCTAACACGTTCACTCCTTTCACAAATTCCAGTCGTGCCTCTGTCGAAAGCCTGAAAGCTTTAGGCCATACCTTTATCTATAGCTCAGAAAAGATGTGTGATACCTGGGAAATGTGAATAATTGGATTTGATATTTGGAAAAGTTCATTGCACCATGGACAATCGGACCAAATGCTCCTCGAATTGTGGTCGAGGACTTCTTCTGAAGGTATGTAAGGTTAATCGACCGGGGCCAGCGTGAATAGGGGGTCGAGCTTGTCGAGTGCATGGGACGGTCAGACCTATAGTGTGGGTGGATTTTCCAGGCTAGTTAAAGGTACGTTAGAGGCAGAAATTGGCCAAGTTTGGATTCGGGGCACTATCCAGAGAATCTCCCTCGTCGGGGGCCACAGATATATAGAGCTCGTGGAAAGGTCCCAGGGACGGGGCGAAATTGTAGCACAGCTAAATGTCGCCATTTTTTCAGGTAGTTACACGAGAATTGCTAGAGAGATGGCGGCCAAGGGCTTGTCGCAGTTGACCACCGAGCTTGAAGTACGACTACTTGGTCGGCCGGACTTTTATCAAAAGCGTGGAACCTTAACTTTCATCGTCGAGGCCCTCGATGTCGATTCACTGGTCGAGAAGAGGTTCTTGGAGCGAGAAAAACTGAGGGCTAAGCTCGTCACGGAAGGGGTTTTCTCGAATAATTGTTTATTGCGGCCGCCTTCAGTAATAGAAAATATAGCCGTGGTAACGTCCTGGGCGGGAGTAGTTAAAGAGGACTTCTTAAGGCAGCTGACCAACAGCGGCTTCCGATTTAAGATTCATCTTTTTGACGTCCGAACCACTGGCGAATCATCGGCGGCCTCGCTGGCTAAAGGTATCTCGGTGGCTGCTCGAGGTGACTTCGATCTCATTGTTCTCCTCAGAGGTGGCGGGTCTTCATCGGAACTAGCGCTCTTTGACAATGAACAAGTAGTTCGTGCGGTTATTGGCTCGAGGATTCCGCTTTGGTGCGGGATTGGCCACTCTACCGACCGACCGTTGGTTACTGAGGTTGCAAACGCTACCTTGGATGTCCCCTTAGACGTTGGCAGGGCGGTGGTCGATTGGAATAGCGCCTTTATCGAGGGGTTGAGGTTCTCGCTCGATCGAATAGCGATCCTGTCGAGGGCAACTGTTCAGAAAAATAGTACGGAGTTGAGGTCGAGGTCGAGGGCTCTCGAGCGGTCGTCTAAGGAGTATCTCTACAGAGAAAAGGGCCTGCTTTTGCGAAAGGACATGTTCAGATCTCTGCTTCTTAGGACGATTTCACGCTTCGAGAATGACGTGGACTTTGCCATGGGAGATCTAATTACCGCCAGCCATGGGAAGGTTCACCTCCATAAGATGGAGTTGCAGCAGGGTGCCATGAGATTAGTCAATGGTTCTGCCGTGATCGCTCGAACTGAACGGATTGATCTAGATGGTCGAGCGGCTATCGGCGGATGGGTTGTAGTGAAGCTAAAACGTATCGCCCTTGAACTCGAACTGGCGCAAGCCAGGCTCGGATCACTTGATCCGACTGAGGTCCTTCAAAAGGGGTATGTTCTGATTGAGGGGTTGCCGACCAATCGCAGGATAAGATCGGCCGGCGAACTCGAGGCAGGTGACGGCTTTAGGGCCCATTTTTCTGATGGAAGTCTCGTAGGAAGAGTTGAGGAAGTGAAAAGTGGCGGAGTCAGGGACTGAAAATGACCATGGTGAAACTGGAGAACTTAGTTACGATGCGGCCAAGAGTGAACTGGATCAGATTGTCACTCGTCTAGAAGGTGACGACGTTGGCATTGATGAGTTGAAGACCCTAGTAGAGAGGGCGCGATTTCTAGTTGCCACCTGCAAGAAGAAAATTAGGAGCGTCGAAGAGGAGATTACTGTACTGCTGGCCGACGTCGAAGATTAAGGCCGGAATGCAGGTTGCTTTAGCGAAGTTCAAAGGTAGTGCACCACGAAGGGATAAAGTTCACTAGTCTGTTTGAGGTCCTGGCGATTAGGTGGATTGCCCCCGTAGCTCAGGGGATAGAGCATCGGTTTCCTAAACCGTGTGCGCAGGTTCGAATCCTGCCGGGGGCACTGAATATTCCTATTTCGGCCCGCAATTGATCGGTCTGTTCCATTCATTTAGGCGGGAGTGGAAAGACTCTGTTTGTGCTCAGCTTTGTATGCAGTTGCCGAAAGATTTCGTTGGTGTCCGTTTTCGTCGAGTTGATAACCGAAATACCAGATAGTGGCGTTTTTGCTCCCGACTTCCGATTTGGGCGAAATTCAACTTTTAGCCGAGTAAATACCCTCATCAGAAACTGTCGGCGTCGCCGGGACTTATTTTTGGGCACCTAAATAGGTTAGGCCTAACAGGGTTCTTCGGAAATTAGTAGGGTTCGACTGTCCGTGACCATTAGTTGAACATAGCGAGGGACTCTGCAAGTCTTTAGTTATTCAAACGACTACGGACAG
>JABEUO010000152.1 GCA_013044415.1 Acidimicrobiaceae bacterium | reverse complement strand
TCAACTTCCGTAACTTCAGGATTAGAGCTCTTCTATATGCCGGAAGGGTGAATTGGGATCTTTTGGAATCGGCTCGACCCTACTAAAATCCGAAGAGTCCCTAACAGATGAGCCATTTCGGAAGCGTTATCGGCTGAAGGTCAGGCTTGTGAGCTCAGCTTGGTCTTTTATGGCTGTCTGGAAGGTCTGCTAGCGTGAAGTCTACAGAGGAACCTTAGAAGTGATTAGGAATTAGGGATGAATGAGTAGGAATTCTGCCCAGGGGTGGGAGGAAAGCGACACGAACCGCGGCCTCAAGGAGATGTTCTCCGCATTTGAGGTGATCCCTTTTAGATGGGTGTGGACCGCTGCTCTAAGCGGAAACTCAGGTCGATTCGCCGTTATTCTCGTGGCAGGCTGGGAAGCCTATCGGCTAGGCCATCATTCATCTTTTTGGCCGAGCATGGTGAGCCTGTTACTCCTAATTCCGTCGATGTTTTTCGGTTTATTCGCTGGAAGTGCAGCGGACCGGAGAAATCGAGCCCGAATGGCCGCTAGCGGACAGCTGGTTAATGCCGTTAGCTGTGCTCTGGCAGCGATATTTGCAGCGACTGGAGAGCTTAATCTTTTCTACCTGCTGGTTTTCACCGCCGCCATAGGCATAGGAAATTCAATCCAGGGGCCAGCATGGCAGGCAATGATTCCAGATCTTGTTGGTCGGGACAGACTTTTGAATGCCAGTATGACGGCTCGAATAGCCCAACAGGGGGCAGAGCTTACCGGACCGGCTATCGCCACAATCGTTCTGACTGGATGGGGACCGAGCGAGGCATTCATGCTTTGTATGGGCTTTTATCTGGCTGGTGTTGGAATGCTCTGGCATATTCGGCATGAGGCGACGACTCCGGAAAGAATTACAGAGCGTCCCCGGGTCGTGGGTCAGGTTGTCGAAGGGTTTGAATATATCCGAAAGAAGGCACCTCTTGCCACGATGTTGGTTTGGGTCGGACTTCACTGCAGTCTAACCATGGCTTCGGTAGGGATACTACCGGCCGTCGCTACGACGAACCTAAATGGAAATGCCGGGGCATACGGCTTGCTGTTGACGTCCTTTGGACTTGGGTCGGTGATCGGGCCTCTGTTTATGATGGCACTTGGACGTCGCTTACCAGCGGTACCTATCCTGTTGGTCTCTGGGGTACTGAGCGGTCTGCCCTTGGTTAGCTTGGGCCTAGTCCACAACCTGGGCATCGACATAATCTCAGCTGCGATTGCTGGCGGTGCACAAGCGGTTTTCATGGCCGGAATATATTCGGCCAATCAAGGTGCTTCGACTGATCTCATGCGGGGTCGAGTGGCAAGTGTGCAGCTATCACTGACCACCGGCACCATGGGTATTGTAGGAATTGGATGGGGCGCCCTGGTCGCCTTGGTATCTCCCGGCATAATCCTGGCACTGCCAGGAGCGATGTTCGTATGTGCTTGCGTTCCCTTCGCCTTGAAAAGACACGAGATTACCAGGGCATTGGAGTCAAATGCGGACGAATTTAAAGGAGGCATCTAGATCGTGCCGATGCCGATGGCCGGGATGTCTTCACAGCCCTATATCTTTGCTGCGCTGGTTTTGATTGGATTCCTTGTGGTGGTGGGCGGAGCGACTATCGTAGTTGGTCGACTGAACCGAAAAAGGGACCGGGGCAAAAGCGGCGAGCCAAGACGCTAATTTAAAGCGACCATTTCAATGGCTACTAGCTGATTATCGGAACGGAGCTGGGAACTAGAGTTCCGCGTCGTTCCTGTTCTTTGCCTCTATATCGTACCTTATCGAATAGGTCTAAAGGAGCCTATCGGCTTGAAAGCAGCCCGGAGAAGAGTCATGCCGATACGGTATCGTTACTCTGTTGCGCATAGCTGGCCTTCTAAAGAGTGACCCTAGCTTTGTAAATTTGCCGACAAGCAAATGACGTGAGTGGCCTAGCCGCAAGGCATGCTTTGGGCGAGGTCTTGCAATATGGGTTTCCTGGATAACTTCCCCTCAGACGATGACGCCCCGAGGCGACTATTTGAGCACCTCGGGGCGTAATTTATAGCTGCGAGCCGCTAAGCCATTTTTCTCTTTCGCAGCCATTGCCCAACTAAGCCGAGTCCGCTGAGTGCAAATGCTGACGCTATGACCCAGTACAGTTCGGACGACCAAGGCTTACCAGTATCGGCGACTGGAACCACTATCGTCGTGGGACCGGCTGAAGCTGGCGACGCAGACTGTGTCGTGTTCGGGGTCGGGGTCGTGGTCGGGGTCGTGGTCGTGGTCGGGGTCGTGGTCGTGGTCGTGGTCGGGGCAGGCGGGATGGTGGTGGTAGTAACTGACCCTGTGTTTGCGGCAACTACCACGGTGCATTCGTTATTCGAGTTGCTACCAGTTTCAGTGGTTGTCGAGAATGACCCGCCCTGCGGTAGGTATGACGTTCCATAGCAGTAAGTGCCTGGCAAGGTTGGAGTGAAGCTTCCGGAGGTTGCCGAGCCGTTCAACAGCGCCGTGGTGGAATTTAGTGCACCGCCAGAAGTGGGGGAACAGGAGCTAACGTTTGGTCCGCAAATATAGAACTGGACCGAACCGGTCGGAGTCCCGCCTAGGGGTGTGGTGGTTAAAATGGCATGGTCTGTGATGCTACCACCAACGGGAATCGTCGGAGCCGAGACCGAAGTTGCTATCGAAGTAGCAGAACTCGTAGAGGCCGCGGTGCAGGTCGGAACGGAAATCACGTTTGCTTCAAGGGTGACCGCTCCATTTCTAGCGAGTACCCTTCCGTTGACGTTTGCACCGGTTAACAAACTCGCAGAGGTGAGAGCCAGGATGGTGCCATCAAAGGTTGAGTTAGTCCCCAAAACTGCCGAACTACCTACTTGCCAGAAAACGTTACACGCCTGAGCACCCCCGGTGAGGGTAAACGTGCTGTTTGAAGCGGTAGTTAGCGTAGAGGTTGTCTGAAAGATGAAGACGGCATTCTGGTTCCCTTGTGCGTCGAGTGTTACTTGCCCGGTTACATTTAGTGAAGATGCCGATGAGTAGATTCCTGGTCCAAGGGTAAGTCCTCCTAAGTTCAAGTTAGGGCTCAAAGTAGACACGGGAGTTGCCGGCGTTCTACCCGCAGCGTCCAAATAGGCGGTAGTGAGGTCACTCTGGGCCTGGGTGGCGACTGCATCGGCAACGTACTCGGTGCCGTTAGAGACGATACCCGGTGGGAATCCCGTGACTGCGCTACCAGGACTAAGTCCGAGGCTGCCCGAGATTGTCGAGGAGCCGGTATTGGTCACGGTAGTGCCCGCAAGGATCGCAAAGGTGCTCGCCGTTCCTATTGCGACGGGGCTAGGTGAACTAGTCGTTGCCAAAGCGGGCTCACTCGTGGAGATGACTCCGGCTATCACCATGGACGAACCCAGGATGATAGGAGCAAAGAGCCTAACCGACTTACCGATGACAGAAATATTGAGAAATGGGTGCCTCTGCATTATCTGGTGGTGCTTTTTTCAGAGGCGTAAACGGGGACGGGAATCAAGACGGGCTTAGTAGTCCCGCTGAGTGGATCGAGCCAGTCTGGAAGGTGAAGGCGAACTTTGATTCGGCTTGGATCAATCCGGGGAATTTGAAGGGAGGAGAGAAATGTAATTAGTCTCGAGCTTGATACCATCGTAAGCTCTTTCTGAAGCTCCTACGCTTAGGCCGTCGAGGACGGTTTGTTAGGGTGGTGCTTCCTTTCGTAGCATACCACACATTGGTATTGCTTGCAAGGGGTCCTTGGATCTGCGAGCCTAGGGTAAGGTCGAGGTTTTGATAGTTGGGTGGTAGTTGTGCCAACATACTGTTGTTGGGACGACCTTGAATCGTCTCATTTGATCTCGGGTAGCTGGTAGTAATGTATCAGCTAGACATGGATGTTGTAGTTTTTAGGTCAAGAATAAAGCGCCTTAATCATTCGGCTCCAAATTGTGCCTGGATGTGATTTCCGACCCACATCTAAGCAGGTGACCGAGGCCGACCCGGTGAGAGTTGCGGAGTCTGCATCTGCTCGGACGCCATCCGCTCCACTGCTCTAAAGGTTATCCTCCGTCGAGTCATTGGAATCTATCTCTGAGCATTAGATGAGACTCCGTAAGTTAAAGTCAGATCAATTGATCAATTGTCCATTTTGCTGAGGGTGGTGCCACGAGCTTAGCGCTGGGCATTTTCGCCGGGCACTTGCGCTCGCCATAGCCAAGCCCCCACGAGTGTCCGAATTGGACGGAGCGATCACACTTTGGTAGATTTCAAAATCGAGGCCATGATTACCTGGGCAGGGATGTCGAGGGGTAGTTTTGTAATAGAGTCGAAATTGTTTCACTTGGCACGATAAGTCGGTTGGCATTTGTCGACTCATTGATCAGTTTCGGTTTCAGTCGACGACGGTTGACCGAATATCCCAAAAGAGGTTCATCGAAATGTCTGGCCCGGGATTTCTACGACGGCGGGAGTTTTGCTCCATTATCGGAATCGGCCGGCCCCTAATTTGAGTCGGCCGATTTCCCCCAAAACGCGGAAGTTAATCGGTCGATTTTTGCGATCCAGCCCACTATTGGTTATTTGTTTTGCGTTGCTAGTTGCGGCGTGTGGACCAACATCACAGGATAGCCCAGCCAATGCACCTTTGGTAACTCCGGACAGATACGTGACTTCCCCCTCAGGAGATGATGTTGCAAGCGGAGTTTTTGTAAAAGGTGTTCGACTCGGCGGATTGTCTATCTCTCCAATGGCTTCTGGAAGTGCCAGGAAGCATCTAGGACTGACCTGGAGTCAAGCCGCTAAGTTATTTAGGTCGTCCACCTCCGAGGAAGGTGCCCACCTAAATGCCATCTTGGGCTTCGGCCTGGTTTCGCTATCCGGTTCGAAGCAAGCCCTTGGTGGTTTAAAAGTGGACCACCGTCCCGCCTGGGTCGGAATAGCCTGGGGTGAGATTACTAGCTGCCCTGCGATGAGGACCTCAAAGGAATCAAATGCTCTCAAAGCTGCAGCTAAGCCGATTTACTTTGCTGTCGTGATTTATGGCCGCGGGGGATTGGGCGCCTTCGCCTACGATAGCCGAGGTCAACTACCTTGCGGTGGAGCTATTTCTGGGCCAATAATAGGGCCCGCTCGTAAGGTGGAGTCGGTACCTTGGATTCTAAAGAGCATTGATGGTGCCGGCGTCGTTCAGGTTGGCCTTAGCACTTCAAGCTGCGGACAGGTCTTTTCCGAGTCTGCATCGGGCAACTTGAAAACTGGAAAGTTCACCTTGAGTGTGGACGAGAGCTTACCATTTGATCCAACAGGATGCTCTTTAGCGGTTTCGAGGCAGATCTCGATCTCGCTATTGCCTCCATCTCGTGTTACCAATACTTTCTTTCCAAGTGGGGGCATTGTCGTCAATCATGGGCCAATCGGAACTGCTTCCGTCCTCCAGGTGTCAAAGGTATTGGGTGGAGGAAGCTGATTGGAG
>JABEUO010000151.1 GCA_013044415.1 Acidimicrobiaceae bacterium | reverse complement strand
TACGAGCAGCGAAAGGAGGTCGGGCCTGTGGCCCGAGTGGGACTATCCCTCCCCACGGCTAAAGCCGGGGGTTTCTCGTCCCACACCCATTCTCGATGAAACATGAACACTGGATGGCTCTCCCAGAAGAACATGACTATCCTGCAGCTACTGACTATCTGAGCTTGATCTTTCCACAGCAACTGGCTGAAAGCCTGACCAGAGCTTTCAAGTCCTCGCAAGTACAAATGAAAAAGGCGAAGGATCTGCTGCGCTCCTCTGGGTTAGAAGCTCTTCCAAAAGAGAACGTACACGTCCACAAAGATCTAGATAAGGTGGAAAAAGGAGAGCTACTTTCACCAGTCCTCCTAGTCAGGGGAAGTGCTCCCCAAGGCGTGGGACTCATCATCGCAGATGGATATCACCGAATTTGCGCCAGCTACATTCTGGACGAAGACGCCGACATACCTTGCATCATCGTCGATTTTCCCTGAGTGGTCGACTGAACACGCTCCTATCGACGCGAAAATACTCAAATGCTTCCGCCTCGCAGTCTTAGCTCAGTGGATCTGAGGGTTGGCCCCTCCCAGCAAATTCAAACGCGGACCGAAAAAGTCGAGGAATATGATAAGATCGGCTTCACCCGGATGAGGCCCCGGCGGGGAGTGTCCCAAAATGCCAATGTTGGGCTAATGGCTTCTACGTAGCTTCGATGCGCGTGGAGGACTTTGCCGTTGAGAGTTTTCGACCTTGCCCCGCAAGGTGTCCAGGCCCTACAGGTGCTGACTATCCTGGGAGGGTCCCCGCTAGTTAGTGGGGTGATATCACATCTCGAAGCTCGACTTCAAGGTCGACGCGGTCCGCGAATCCTCCAACCATACTACGACCTATCGAAACTCTTCCATAAAGAGACAGTCGTCCCAGAAGGATCGAGCTGGATCTTCCTAGCCGCTCCGGTGGTCTCATTTGGGTGCTACCTAATCGTTCCGATGCTGATACCGGTTCTCACCACATATGGACTTCCATTTGGTTACATGGGTGACATACTCGGCGGAGGATTCATACTTGCGCTGGCAGGATTCTCGGTGTCATTATCAGGGACCGAGTCGGGATCGCCATTTGCCCAACTAGGTGGTAGTCGCTCCATGACCTTTGGTGCGCTAGTAGAGCCGACAATCCTCTTCGTTGTATTCGCTGTCGCCCTCCTCACGGGAACTGACCTCCCATACGCTTTGGCCGCTACGGTGCGATCATCGACCTCAGAGATAGTACGGCCGGGCCACGTGCTAGCGGCTATCGCATTTTTCTTGGTGGTATTGGTAGACACTGGACGCATTCCGGTTGAGACCCACTCTGGGACACTCGAATTCGGAATGATCGACGAGGCACGTACCTTAGAACACTCCGGGGCACCATTCGCCCTTTTGAAATGGGGATCAGCAATGAAACAGCTGATCCTTTACACCATTCTGATCAACGTATTCGTTGCACCTTGGGGACTGGCGACCTCGGGATCTCCCAAAGCAGTCGGCTTTGGAATTCTGGCACTGCTCACGAAATCGGTAGCTTTGGGGTCGATCTTTGCCGTAATCGACAACCTCTTCTCGAAACTGAGGCTCTTCAAAATAACAGAGTTCATCGCTGCAGCCTTTCTCGTTGCAGTCTTGGCGGTGTTCGTCTTCTATACCGGAGGCGGCTGATGACTAGCGTACCTTCGACCTACTCCGGGGTGGCTGATGTCGCCGCAGTACTTATTCTGCTAAGCGAATTCGCTATGTTGAGGGCACCGCTCTTGAGATCTCAAATCAGGCTCTATGCTTTCCAGTCCATTGTCGTTACGACCCTAGCGATCGTGATTGCTTCGACTCGAGACATCAACGAGTTATATCTTCTCGCTTTATTCTCCTTCGGACTGAAAGTTGTGCTGGTCCCAAGTCTCGTGCTTCGACTATTGAGAAAGGCAGAATTAGAACTTGGCGGCGGTTCCGCCCTTGGAGTGCCGAATATGATACTGCTAGCCATCGGGGTTTCGGCGATTGGCTTCTTTTCGATCGGTTCGCTGCGAGTACATTCGACCGTACTACCCACAACCGCCCTTTCAATTTCTGCGGCGGTAGTTTTAGTTGCGTTCTTGCCGATAATATTTAGGTCCGACGTGGTGTCCCAGGCTATCGGATTCTTCTCATTGGAAAATGGGGTTTCACTCGCCAGCTTGGTCGTTGCCGCAAAACTGCCGCTCGTTGTCGAGGTCGCTTTTCTCTTTGACCTCCTGCTGGCTGTCGTGGTCTTCGGCCTGATTATGCGGCTCCACCATGGAAGAACGGGGAGCCTCTCGACCCAAGAGTTAGATCGGCTGAAGGGTTAACCATGTCGTCAATACTCCTAGTGCTAGTCGCAATGCCCTTTGTGGTCGCAATCGCTTGCTACTTCTTGCCTACCAGGATCGCCAAGGTAATCACCATTGCCTCTGGAAGTATCGCTTTTGTCCTATCTCTTATCCTGCTACCGAGCGCCGCCTCGCACTCCCAGATTGTCGTCGGTAGTTTATTGCGGGTTGATGCCCTCTCCATGGTCTTTCTGGTGGCCACCACATTTCTATACGGGACCACGGCTATTTTTGCCAGCGGATACCTCTCATTATCAGACAATGACACCGGAAAACGATATGGCCGTCGCTTTTATGCGGGACTGAACCTCTTCTGCTGGTCGATGACTGCGGCACCGTTAGTAAACGGGCTCGCTCTGCTCTGGATTGCCGTTGAAATAACTACCGTGATATCTGCGCTGCTCGTGGCGATCGACGATACCGACGAGGCAACCGAAGCTAGCTGGAAGTATGTGCTGATAGCGTCGTTGGGCCTCGGCATTGCACTCTTTGGAACAATCATCATGTACTACGCCGGGACCGCAGTATTTGGACCTTCATACGAGCTCTCCTTTACCACGCTGCTAACTGGTGCGACCAACTTTCCACCCGATATCGTACGGCTGTCATTCGTGCTAGCTGTGCTGGGATACGGAACGAAGATGGGGCTCGCCCCCGTCCACACCTGGTTGCCCGATGCCCACTCCGAGGCGCCTACTCCAATCTCCGCACTACTTTCAGGTGCCCTGTTGGCTATCAGCTTCTACGCCATCCTGCGCTACTTTCAAATTGCAATCAGGAGTCTCGGACCGACTTTCCCTCGGGAGGTCCTCCTCATATTCGGCTTGGCATCCCTGGCACTCGCTTCCCTCTACCTGCTCGCCCAGCGGGACATAAAGAGGCTCCTCGCCTACTCGAGCGTCGAACACATGGGCATCTTGGCCATCGGAATGAGTTTTGCCGCCCCAATTGCAATATTTGGCGTGCTCCTTCATGTCCTTGCCCACGCCGCCGCCAAAGGGACCGCCTTTTTCGGTGCAGGTTCTGTAGTGCGAAAATTCGCTACCAAAGACCTCCATAAGATTCGTGGTGGCGTCGATCTCCTCCCCTGGAGTGGTCCGATGTTTTTAGCTGCCATCCTCGCCTTGTCGGCTATGCCACCCTTTGGAATCTTCCGCAGTGAATTTCTCATCGTATCTGGCGGACTTAAAGATCCACAAGACACCGCTGCGGTCCTGCTAGTAATACTGGTCACCATTGCCTTCTTCGGCCTGTCGTGGTTTGGTACCCAAACGATGCTCAGCCCGAGGGATTCCCTGCAAATACAGCACCCAACGGGCGGCCCAACTTTAGTAAAGGGCGAAGTAAGTATCTACATTGTCGTCTCGATGGCGATTGGACTAGCCGCACTTGTGGTCTTGGGGGTTCATCCACCCGCAGTACTCACCCGACTATTGACCCACGCCGCCGGCGAGTTAGGAAGTCCGAGTTGACACAAATCCAGAGGGACCACTGCCAAAGTATTGACGCTTTCATTTCCGAAGTAGTTGCCCAGTCGAAGGGTGTCGGCAGGTTCTGTGGACTTTTCGCAACTGCGGAGCGAAGCGGTGTCAGGCTGGACGTACTTTTTGCGACCGATCCTCAACTGCGACTGACATCGGTAATCTCCCCAGAATCCGAGGTGGGTTTCCCGTCGCTGACTCCCTATATCCCATCGGCGACTTGGTACGAGAGGGAGATATTCGACCTTTTCGGTCTCTTGGCGACGGGATCATCGGGGCCTTACCCACTGGTCCTACCTCTCTCCGAAAACCTACCAAGACCGCGGCCCGGTTCTGGTTTTGCCAAATTACGCGACCCATTTGAAATTGACCTAACTCCCCTACCTGTGCACCTCCGGGGCGAGGGCGTTTTCACTATCCCCTATGGGCCAGTTAGGTCCGGAGTCTTTGAATCGGTGGAATATGTGGTGGAAACAGTAGGCGAGGATGTCTCGCACCTCCGACCGAGGGTGTTCTATAAGCATCGGGGAGTCCAAGTGGCCTTCGAAGGCCTAGATATAAGTGATGGCGTACTCATGGCCGAAAGGAGCGAAGGCGTGGCCAGCGTGGCCAATGGGGTCGCATATTGCAGCGCCCTGGAAAGGATCGCAGGGGTCGAGCCACCATCCGTGGCTGCCTTTCTTAGGGTGATACATGCCGAGCTAGAGCGGATCGCCAATCACCTGGACTCCATCATTCGCCATTGTGAAGCAGCAGGTCAGGCCGTCGCGTATACGAGATTCTCTCTCCATAAAGAGCGCTTGCAGCGACTTCGGGGAGAGATGTGTGGAAGTCGATTCGGACGAGGGGTCGTGGTCCCCGGCGGGGTATCTGGGCCGCCCCTGATTAGCACAGAGGAGCTACTGGGGAAGCTGGATGAAATCGAAAAAGATCTCCGATCAGACCTCAGATTACTTATGGTTACGCCGTCTTTTCTCGATCGGCTAACTGGGACCGGTGTGCTTTCTCCCGCCCTCGCCAATAGGTTCGCCGCTGTCGGTCCAGTGGGAAGGGGCTCGGGCCAGGGCAACGACGTACGCTTCACTAGACCATACGACGGTTACCAGCACCTCGGCCACCAACTAATCGAGGCCCGTTCCGAAGGGGATGCTCTATCTAGACAGTGGGTAAGGATCGATGAAATATATGGGTCATTCCACCTCATTCGTCAGGCGACGGATCGACTCGACAGAGCTGGTCATTCCTCGAGTATGTGGCGGTCGAGTATGTGGCGTAACAACCTCGGTGTGGTGAGTGGCGAGGATTGGGGATGGGCCGAAGCGCCCCAAGGTGAGTTGCTCTATCTAGTCAAGGTCGAAGAAAACAAGCTTATAAGGGTGAAACCGCGCTCGGCTTCCTTCCACAACTTCGGCCTCTTCCAGGCCGCCTTTCCCAGCGACATACTCACCGACTTTGCCTTTATCGAAGCGAGTTTCGGAATCTCAATAGCGGGAGTAGCGGGCTGATGCCATGGATCCCAAGGGGCTTACGGGATGGCATCGTTACCAGCCGCTACCCTCAAATCCAGGAGAACTACGGTAGCGATTTTCGAGCAACGCTCTCGGTAAAGGGGGATCATTACGACCAGGCTATGGCGGAGAGCGTTGTCGAAGCGTGCCCAACTCAAGCTGTCTCAAATGAAGGTGGAAACTTACGCCTCGACAGGGGACGATGCATCCTTTGTGGTCGGTGTGAGGAGTTATGCCCAGAGGTATTTAAATTCAGTTCTGACTTCGAGACGGCGACCATTCAAAGAAGCCAGCTTGTCGTCCCAGAGCTCGAAGAGACGACGGAAGCATTGGCGCAGACAAGGAACGAATTAGCGCTTCGGGTAAGGGCACTGGGACGTTCGGTACATATCCGCCACATCGACATGGGCTCAGATGGTGCCGACGAATGGGAGATTGCCGCACTCAGCAACCCGATATACGACGTTCAGAGGTTAGGAATCTACTTCACCGCCAGTCCACGTCACGCCGATCTCCTGCTGATTAGCGGAGTAGGAACGATCGGAATGGTTCCATCTTTGCAAAAAACTCTTGATTCAATGGCATCTCCCAAAGTAGTGGTCGCTTCGGGGGTGGATGCGATTAGTGGTGGCCTCATCGGTCGTGGTTACTCCTCAAACGGGGGAATTTCACAAATTGTCAATGTGGACGTATTTATCCCCGGATCTCCCCCAACTCCCTTTGGTCTGCTATACGGAATCCTCTTAGCGACCGCCCGCATCCCCGCAGATCACCGAAGGCGAAGCGAAGGCACTAATGGACTTGCTAGGGCCAGATATCGACCGATTACCCCCGTGACTCCGAATAAGTACAGTTCGCCCAGCAAGGAGGAGCCATGAGTACCTCACTCTTCGGCTACGGGCTCATCTGTTTTGCCATTGGCATCCTATTCGACCTCTTATTTGGCGTCGCAATTCCAAGACTTCGACCAATCCCCTACCTTTTTGGAGTAGCCGGAGGTGTCTGCTTGGCGATCCTTGGAGTCCGCGCCACCACGACAAGTTCCCCCGGAGCTCCGCCCTATTTCCTAGGCTTAGGGCGGAGCACCCTTCGCTTCGACCCACTGGCCGGACTCTTTTTGACTTTGATCTTTGTCATCGCTATCGCCGTCTCACTGTCCTTTTGTTCATGGGTCAAGCCCACTGGAACAAAAATCCACAGGCGCGGTACCGCCTCCGGTTACTTGCTCTTGTTGGGTTCATCCGCAGTAATCACCTGCGCTTCGGACGCTTTCACCTTTCTCTTTGCTTGGGAGATGCTCTCCGTTTCCTTCTATATTCTCACCTCGGTCACCCGCTCGCGGGCCGATCAGCCATCAGCCGCGTGGGCGACGCTCGGAATCGGCAAGGTGAGCGGGGCCTCCCTCCTGCTGGCCTTTCTCCTCCTCGCCGGGCGCACCCAATCCATGAATTTGGCTTCATGGCATTCTGTGGGTCCCGGCGCACTGCACGACGTGGCTTGGGTACTCGTAGTTATTGGATTCGGCGGCAAAGTGGGTTTGGTTCCATTTCAGGTATGGATACCTATCGGTTATCCGGCGGCTCCGGGGCCAGCCAGGGCGGCAATGGCGGGCATAGCCGCCAACGTGGGATTTTATGGGTTGTGGCGGTTTTTGGCGATACTCGGTCGTCCACCGGTCTGGCTCGTGTTAGCCCTACTACTCATCGGCGGGACAACGGCGGTCCTCGGTGTCACCTTCGCCGGGGTCCAAAGCCGCCTCTCTCGGGTAATTGCATACTCAAGCATTGAAAACGCTGGACTAATCGTCACCGCTTACGCAGTGGCGCTAACCGGAATCGTCACCGGATCAAAGGATTTAGTCGCCGTCGGACTGCTAGCAGCTACATTACAAGCGGTCTCTCATGCGTTCGCCAAGTCGGCAATGTTCGTATCGTTGGCCAACATTGAAGCCGCTACAGGAACCGATAATCTTGATGAAATTCGTGGAATCGGCCGCACCCTGAAGTGGAGCGGAGCGACATTTTCTGCCGGTGCATTGACATTAGCGGGCTTGCCGCCCACTATCGGGTTCGTCTCGGAGTGGTTCATCCTTGAAGCACTGATGCAGCAGTTTCGACTCGCTGGCCTAGCACTACGCCTCGGCCTAGCGGCCGCCGGGGCCCTGGTGGCACTGACTACCGGACTAAGCGCTCTCGCTTTCCTAAGGGTGCTTGGATTGACAATCTTAGGGAAGAACCGTGGGGTTGACAGAGGCTTTAGCGATGAAGCGGGCACTTGGGGCAAGGCTGGCATGGCCTTACTCGGGGCCAGCTGCTTGCTCCTCGCCGCTGCGAGCCCTTTAGAAATTAGATATATCGCATCAGGACTCTCCCCCTTGGTATCGAATGTCACCACCCTCGGGGCACTCAAGTCTCCGTGGGTCCTGCAGCCGGTCTATAACGGTTTCTCGATACTCTCCCCTACCTGGCTCTGGGTAGTAATGCCATCGACACTTATAGCTGTATTCTTAGCGGCCCTGCTTCTTTCTGGGGGTCGATACACCAAAGTTAGACGCGTACCAGCGTGGCACTCGGCGAGTATAGGTGTGTCCGGGCCCGACGAGTACTCGGCGTTTGGATTCGCAAACCCCCTACGTCGGGTTTTGGGAAGCATCCTTGGAACGAGTCAGGTCACCAGGAGCATTGAGCAGGGGCAATTAGCCACCGCACATCCCACATCCACCCACCTCGAGACGCAAACTACGGTGATCGAGCCGACGGAGCAATATATCTACCGGCCGATTCGCAGGACGGCCCTATTTGTCGCCCTGTTGGCAAAGAGACTTCAAAATGGCCGACTCAATTTCTATGTGGCATACATGCTATTTGCGCTGCTCATAGCCCTAGTTTTAACTGCGGCGATTAGATGACGAGGAGGAACTTTGACGAAAGATAACAACCAATTCGAGAATCGTCTCGCCGGTACCTTCAGGCACATCCTCGTTGGATTCGACGGCTCGAGTGACGCAAAACTAGCGCTTAGGGTCGCCGTAACACTGGCGAGCGAACTAGGTGGCGAGGTACGAGTACTGACAGTAGTACGCTTACCGGCACACGCCGAGACAGACGAAGAGCTGGAGCGTGCTGCAGATGCCGAGAAGGAAAACCTTTCCCGGGGCCTTTCACGTGTTTGGGAAGGGTATCGGCCAAGCTGCGATGTAACCACCGACGTCACTTATGCCGATGACGCAGCCTATTCGATTGCCCACTACGCGGAAGAGCACGGCTTCGATCTAATAGTCCTCGGTGGCCACGGTCGTGAGCAGATCGCGCACCGCGGGGTAGGTCGATCACTTGAAGCCCTACTACGTCACCGGAGCTGCCCGGTGCTGGTAGTTTGAGATTTCGCCTTGATTTCGAAATAATTGCGATATCGAAATAATTGCGATATCGAAATAAAGGCCGACTCCGTGACTGGTCAGGAATCCAAAGGGCAGCTTTTACGTTGATACCCATTGCAAACGACTGCAATTTTAAATACAGGGTCCGGGTCTGGCCGGGCTCAGTTGATGCCAACTGTAAACGTAAGGGAAAGAGGAGATGTGCAGTACCGTCGGTTAGGGAAGTCTGGCCTTAAAGTCTCAAGTTTGTCATTCGGCTCGTGGGTTACCTTTGGGACACAAATTGCTGAGAACTCCGCGGCAAATATGATCCACACGGCCATTGAAGCTGGAGTCAACTTCTTCGACAACGCCGAAGTCTATTCTGGAGGAGAATCGGAGAGAATAATGGGCGCGGCCTTTGCTGAACTGGCCCTGCCAAGGCATAGCTTCATCGTCTCCTCTAAGTACTTCTGGGGAATTCACGATACTCCACATACAAAGTTCACCCTGAATCGAAAATACCTCCTAGAAGCGGTGGATAAAAGCCTAGAAAGGCTCTCCCTCGATCACTTGGACCTAATATTCTGCCATCGACCAGACCCGGATACGCCCATCGAAGAGACCGTTTGGGCGATGAGTGACATCGTTGGTTCTGGTAAGGCCCACTATTGGGGAACTTCCGAGTGGTCCGCTGGGGAACTGATAGAAGCCTACCGCATTGCCGAAAAGCATCATCTCCGCGCTCCAGTCATGGAGCAGCCCCAATACAACATGTTCACCCGCGAAAAGGTCGAAAAGGAGTTTGCTCCCCTCTACGGAAACTACGGCCTAGGCCTTACCACCTGGAGCCCACTCGCATCTGGTTTACTAAGTGGTAAATACATCTCGGGGGTCCCGAAGGACTCCAGGGCGGCACTGGCTGGTTACGAGTGGCTAAAAGATGGCTTGACATCGAAAGAGGCCAACGAGAAAGTGAAGAGGCTCAAGGTCGTTGCTGACAAGGTCGACTCGACCCTCAGTCAACTCGCAATCGCTTGGTGCCTTAACAACCCCAACGTATCGACGGTGATCTTGGGTGCTTCAAAGGTCTCACAGCTCAAGGAGAACCTTGCGGCCTCGGAGGTGGTTGATCGGCTGAGTCCAGAGATAATTTCGGAAATTGAAGCGATAATCGGCTAGCTCTCAGATCCGAGGGAAGGTGGCTTCCCTCGGATCCCATCGATCCAAACACTAGCTACTAGCGGCTCCAGCAGCGACCCGCAAACAAGTTGCCTTTAGTATGCAATCTTTGCAATTCGGATCGGACGGAGTACACCAACGGCGACCTATCTCCCATGCCGACTGGTCAAGCGCCAATGGCCGCTGCGGATATAGCCTCTTTGCCGCCGAGATCACGTCATCCCGCTTATCGGTGGGCGATAGGCCTACCCTTGCAAAAACCCTTCGTACTTGGTTGTCAAACCCGCCTTCGGACTCCGTACCGTCTGAAAACTCCACCTTTAGGAACCTTGAGAGAAGCTCAGTTGCGATGTGGGACTTAGTCTTGCCGATCCCTGAAAATCGCTGAAGTCTTAGTGCAAGCTGGGTTGGGTTTGGCCTTGTACGCCAGATCCTCGCCGCGTCACCGCCGTATACTCGTACAACACGATCCGCAGCTTCTGCGATCCACTCAGTAGCATCATTTACCTGTGCCATAAGTGGCGTAGGCTCTATCATCGCCTTGCGCAATGCGAGGTAGTCCGCACGAATACGGTATGGATCGAGATGACCAAGTCTCGACTTCAGTAGATACGGAATGTCCCATCCCGACGAGACACTCGAACTTCCATCACAGATTATCCCCACCAGGAAGGCAAACGGATCCCTCCTGATAAGCAGGTCTGCCTCCTTGCTACTAGCCAAGAGAGACGAAGCGGCTGGATCCGCTTTGGTTACTTCGGATCCAAACTGGATTATCAACTCTGCAGTGGCCTTCTGCGCCCTTCCCGAGAGTGACGATCGACGAGACTTTCGCATCAGCACTTCGTCGGGATCGGGGGCGTGTGCCCTTGAAGAACCCTTGATTACCACGCGATTCGCCTGCTCCCCAGGTACTAGCAACCTCCTAAGTGCACCGTGCAGAGCCCAGTGAGCGACATCGTCTTCACGAATCTTCACCGCCAAAGCATCTTTTGCATCGGGTGAAGAGATCTCATCCTTCTGGAAGACAACATCAAAATCCCGGTAGGTAGCCGGCATGTCGTCCCTCGAGTCGAGGAGGTAGCCGCCATCACCACGGATAAAACTCACTAGTGACTTCGAAATTCTAAAGTCATCGCAGCCAGCACCCTCAACCACCGGCCTACCGTTCAAGAACGTAACCGTGTGGGTCCTAAGGTTACCGAAAACATACCTCTCGCCTATTGCGTGGCGGAAATCGTAAACGGCTTCACCGATGTGGAGTTCGCCGACGAAGGTCTTTGAAAATCGCTCGGTAACCTTGGGCCAGACGTAGCTCCACTCACCGGTCTCGTGAAGATTATCGAGGAAGATGCCGGCCTTTTCTTCCTTTGCGTGTCCGCTGGAGTGCTTAACTGAAGTTCCATCTCCCTCAAACTTCGGTCGACGTCCCACTCGAGGAATATAGCCCTCCGGATTCCTAGTGAAGTGGACCAGCTCCCTTTCGCGATCGACATTTTCTACCCGCCACCCAGCGGAAAGCCAACCGCGCGCCTGGGGTGACCGTTCGGTGTTGGCCCACCATTCCCGATAGTTCCTCGCAGAGTTGGGAAGGAATCGTCCTATCAGCTCCTCCAGTTCGGACATCGAAATAGTCGCACTGTCACCGTCTACCTGTAAAAGCTTCCAACCAATCTCTTGATATGAAGAACGTTTTGCCCCAGCAGCCGGGTGAGCACCAATCGAACCAAAACGGGCCTTGGTGTGAGAAGAGTTCCCAACGTACATCTCTAATTGCGGGCCGATCTTTAGCCCTTCCGCCGGTACCGAGACCTGGGCTCCTTTTGAAATAAGCTGGCGAACAAGCCCAAACTCTCTATATGCGGATCCTGCGTGGATCTCAAACTCATATAGTTTCAAGTCTCCTAGAATCGCCTCTAGCTGGCCGAGGACGTGATTTGCCCAGTCATGTTTGAACTCAGTTGGTGCGTCGGTCAAAGATACGTCGTAGGGCTCGATGACCTGAGTTGGCAGGACGAGGCCATACTTAGCGGAAAGGATAAACCAAGTATCACAGGTCCGCTCTACCCAACTTCGCCTTCCCCGGAAAAGGGTCGAATTGTAAAGGTCCTTGGCCTGGGCGGCCTTTGATAGCTTCGTTGACACACACCCAACTAGTCCTATCCTCACCTTTTTAACTTTCTGATTTGAATCGAAACTTCTTGTCATTAACTCTTTGCTTAGATCATCGGGTGGACTAGCAATGGATTGAGAAAATCGGGTCGAAGTTTCGGGTCCGGTCACGTCCGCACCGCCACTGAGAGCTTCAGATCAGAATTCATCTAGCACCCACATCTCTAAATTAATCCAACAAGCGAACAGCCAAGGCTCCGCCCGATTTCAAACACAGAACTAAAAGTTCCGTCCATTAACGAATGATAAGCCTGTTCGCCGAATTGGCAAAGTCCAAAAGCGAAAAGGGGCCAAAAGACCCTAGGAATTTGTGACTAACCAAAACTTGATATCGAATCCACTTACCTATATTGTGGCGCAACTTGCATAGAAATATACGGGCCTGAATTCCTTTACCAAAGGGCACTACTACCTAATGATCAAGGGGCAGATCAAGCAAATTCCAAATGCGGCAATCTCGCAAATCAAAAAGCCTCAACACCAAGAAGGCACTCAACCATTGAACTTCAAGGTCGCACCAGTCCCTCCTAGCCAATTGGTCTTTAGCGCAAATTGTCGATGCGATGGTCTCGAGTGCTCCCTCTCATTAGCAAATTCGTCGAAGGATAGTCACCACACGCCGGTGCCTTCCAGCTGAGGAAATGTCGCTCAATGGAAGTTCTTGTATCGCCCGAGGCGAATCGACTTCTTTGAATAAGAAGCCAGCAGGTCAGCGGCTGGATAGCTAAGCAGCTAGATCCAACTCGGTGGGGCACCCGGCGATAGATGATGACCAAATTGCCTTTCGTTCCGCTAGCTTGCGCAGAGGTCTATATTTCGGGTGGCGAGAATATTTTCAACCGACCCAATGAGCCGGGCTCGACTCAGCGAGCCTGACGCCACGGCTTGATCCAAAGCGACCACGCTATCCTTGAAGGTAACCGCTGGGTCAACAGTGTTGAACATAACCATATCCGCTCCGGCTTCTATCGCCCTGACCGTGGCTTGTGGTACGGTCAATCCGATCTGCTCGATCGCTCCGGCTGACATTGAGTCGGTGATGATTAGCCCACTGAAGCCCATATGATTACGTAGGTAGTCGAAGGCCACCCTCGAAAGGCTCGCCGGCCCACTCGTCAGGCCAGGAACAGTCGCATTCGACATCATGACCACGGGGAGCTTTGCCCCTATCGCGGCCTCAAATGGTATTAGGCCCGTCGTCTTGAGCTCACTAAGGGGCAATGTGGAAGCCGGAGCGACGTCGGTATTTCCGCTGGACCCCCCCAAACCGGGAAAGTGTTTCAATACCGGGATGACCCCAGCCTCCTGGAGCCCCTGCGCAAAAGCGACTCCATCCGCAGCGGCTACGTTCGGAATCGCAGAGAAGCTCCTTGTCCCATCTGGGTTAGTCGCCGAGGGGCCGGGCCTTCCATCCACATCGAGAACCGGGGCTAGATCCATAGTGACTCCAACCGCTAGCAGCTTCTTCCCGTAGTTGTAGGCGAGCGACTGGATCTCACTTGGGGTCAAGGTTGCACCCATAGTTCGGGCGGAAGGCATCGCCCCAAGTAGCCCGGCAAGCCGTTGTACAGCGCCACCCTCCTCGTCCGACATGATCAATGGCGCCACCCCGAGGGGGTTTAGTCGCTTAAGTGCCGAAAGTTGCCCCGAAAGCGCCGATGTCGCCCCGTTACCGAAAAGTATCACTCCACCTGCACCATTGCTCACTTCAGGTGCTACGAGTTGTGGATTAGCATCGTTTACCGGAACCACAATCAAGCCCGCAGCTAAAGCACTGGTAGGCCATCCGGATAGCACCCTGAAATTTGAACAAGCTACAGTGGTCGTCGTAGTGATCTCTGTAGACGCGACAGTAGAGGTCGTCGGTTCGCTTGACCCAGCAACGCTACACCCGCCAAGTAACATCGCACCCACGGCGAGTCCAGCGAAGGTCGAACGCCTTATTCCGGTTGAGAAACCCACCAATGCCTTCCTAAATCATCCCGCCAAAAGCCGATTCAGGCTACCCAAAAAGGGCAACTTTCGGCCCAACAGGGCTAAATGGCCAAGAGCACAAGTCGTTGCAGTCTCAGCCAAACTACTCCAGATCGAACCTAGAGCCACTGTTAGAAGTCTGATCGCCTATGGGTGTCAGTGGGTTGAGGCTTCGCTCTCCACTCCCTTTTTCGCAAGTAAGTAGTAGGCAACCCCCGCAACGATAATCCCGGTAAAGACCGAGAAGTCCGCCCCATTTGTTATGTTCGAAATTGGACTGACATAGTGCGGGTAGGCATCGAGCGCCAAGAGGGAGGCAGCCATCCCAAGAACTTGAGCGATTATCGCCTGCCAATGGACTCCGTTATTGCGGTAGTAGACCCCACCCTTAGTCTTTTGGAGGTCCTCTTCGACATATTTCTTCTTCCTAAGCACCCAGTCCACCAAATAGATGGCCGTCCATGGGGCAACCCACACGACGATGAAAAGGACGAACTCGTTCAGGAGGCTATTGAATGAGTTGGAGAAGATGGCATAGGAGGTCAAAAGGCCACAGATCACCGTGTCCAAGAAGACCGCCTGGAGCCTGGTAAGTTTCAGACCAAGCGCCTGCAAGGTCACTCCCGAAGAGTACAGGTCGAGGCTATTGATGGCGAAGAGTTGTACTATTGCGACGATCAAATATGGCCAGAGGAACCAGGCCGAAAAGGCCCCGGCCATTCCGGTGATCGACCCAGAATTGCTTCCCAGAAATGTGGCCACCGCCGCACCGAGACCCATGAGCAAAACCGAAGGTATGAAGGTTCCCAAAAACACCCATCCCACTATCGCCTTCGCCGAAGAAGCCTTTGGAAGGTACCGAGAATAGTCATTTCCATTTTCTGTCCACCCTAAGCCACTCGTGGTGATGATGAAGGCCAGGGCCTCGAGCATCGTCTGCCAGTTAGCCCCGTGATGTACCGAATGGACATTTACCTTAGAGAGGCTCAACGCTGCAAAAATCACGAATAGAACCACAAAGGGAACTAAAAGGACTCGCAATGTTTTGAGGATCACCTCGTGACCGAAAAGCGGCAGGATGAGCTGGACAATTGAAGCCCCAACTATCAGGGCAATCTTCAGAGCGACCCCTGCATGCACACCTGAATTGGAGGCTAGAGCAAGTCCAGCTAGCACGATAAGCGCTATACCTTCGGTCTCAAAACCGACTTGTGTCAGCCAGTTGAAAACCGCCAATAGTTTCGATCCCTTTGGCCCATAAGAGGCTCGATTGATAGTGAAAGTGGTAGTTCCAGCCAAGGGCCCTTGGAGACTGGTCAACCCCAGCAGGACCCAGGAGAGGTTACCGACCAGGATAATAAAGACCGCCTGGGCAAAAGATAGACCGAAGCTCATCAGAACTGCCCCATAGACCAAATATTCAACATTGAATATCGCACCGGCCCACATCCAGAAGAGATTTACCGGCCGTGCCCACCTCTCGCCGGCGGGCACGTAATCTATACCGCGTCTCTCGATGCCTAAAGGACCGGCTTCAGCGACTGGTATCTCAAGTACTTCCTTCACCTCTAGCTGCCTCCAACCCGTAAAACCAACCCGTCCCACAGTCCAGTGGAAACTAGCGACCTTAGGGCACGAACTCGTCCTCGCCGAAATCGACGGGACCTCCCCCAAGGCGAATAACCACAAAACTGGTTCAATGCTACAAAGTCATAACCGGTAACTAATGCCCGGAACTCAATATTCTCAAGAGTTAACATCTAGCGATCACGAGACGTCATCCTCCGAGCGGCACCGCTTGCTGATTCTCGGCATCACCACCACTGCGTAGTGGTGGCCCAGGCCGCCAGGCAAACTCGCGTAAAAGCGAAATTTGATCGTCCAGTCCAGGCAGAAGGATGCATTCCTGAAATGGATATCGGCGCCCAGTCGCCGTGCCTGATTCTTCTCAAATTCGCACCACGAATACGCCCGTCGGCATAAAAGGTCTCTCGAAAGAGATCGACTGGGACGCTCACAAATCGTTTACGGTCAGCCAAACCGTGCCGTCAGCCAAACCGTGCCGTCAGCAAACCATCGCAGAACTAAAAGGGCTTCTCGAGCCAGCGGCGTCACACAGACATCGTCGTGTGGGCAAAAGTGCGTAGCAGCGCTATCGGAAATGGCAATCAGGAATTGGTACCTGGTAGAGGTTTTTTCTAATTAATAATCTTTATGCAATCACTGTATGAAAATTACCGTTTAAAACTTTTTATCACAATTTCGCTCGTTCCATTTTTGGTGAAAAGATTGGAGGGTACCGAACAGGGAGTCAATCTATTGGCAAAACGGCTGGTAGCACCTTTCGAAGCCCCTGCGTGGCCGGGATAGCTACTGGGAGATTATTAATTGCGTATACATGTATGACAATTGGGTTTGGTAATCTGCGGGTTACGGACAATTATTATCTATGAAGTAGGGCAAGGATTTTTATCCTAACTGGACACTTTAAATAGATATGGGGCTTGGTAGTAGGCTGTCCCCGTATCGGACCTAACGGAAGACTGGGATGTTTCAAATACGTATTCATGGTAGGGGCGGGCAAGGTGTAGTAACCGCAGCCGAGATGCTCTCTGTCGCAGCATTTTATGAAAATAAGTACGCTCAGGCCTTTCCGAGCTTTGGCTCCGAAAGGATGGGGGCGCCTGTCGTCGCTTTTTGTAGGGTCGACGACAAAGAGATACGAAGCAGGGAGCCCATAGCTGATCCAGACGCCCTCATCATCCAGGATCCAACCCTGCTTCATCAAGTTGACCTCTTCAGCGGCGTGATGCCGGATGCGTACATCTTGATAAATACATCGAGAAGCTTTGCCGAGCTCGGTCTAGGTGAATACGCTTCTCAATTCAAATCTGAGCGTCTCTCATGCGTTCCGGCGACGGATTTAGCTCTAGCTGCCTTTGGAAGGCCAGTACCCAACGCCGCTTTATTAGGAGCCTTTGCGGCCATAACGATGCGGGTATCTTTAAAATCCGTCGAGGCGGCGATAAGGCACCGATTCTCAGGGTCAATTGCGGACGGGAATGTTGTGGCCGCTACCCAAGCCTTCGATTTCGTAAGGAATGAGTTGGCTAAAACGACCTCCTCACTCGCTCGTCCCAGTTAACTATCTAAATTCTTAAACTGCATAACGAAGGAATCTCAAATGCTCCAACAGATAGAAGGCTCACTCGCTGTGGCCAAGGCCGCCGCCCTGTGTAGGCCAGAGGTGATCTGCGCCTACCCAATATCACCCCAAACACATATCGTCGAGAATCTTTCGGTGATGGTCAAAAGCGGTGAACTCTCCCCGTGCGAATTTGTAAATGTGGAATCAGAATTTGCAGCTATGTCGGTCGCAATCGGGGCGTCTGCTGCGGGAGCTCGTTCTTACACTGCCACTGCGAGCCAGGGGCTGCTATTTATGATCGAAGCGGTCTATAACGCCGCTGGCCTCGGCCTACCCATCGTTATGACCTTAGCAAACAGGGCTATCGGCGCACCGATAAATATCTGGAACGATCACACCGATTCGATGGCGGTCAGAGACTCAGGTTGGATCCAGTTGTACGCCGAGACGAATCAAGACGCAGTAGATCTCCACATCCAGGCCTTTAGACTCGCCGAGGAGATATCACTACCAGTAATGGTGAATATGGACGGCTTCATCCTCACCCACGCCGTCGAGCGGGTCGACATACCCGAGCAGGAGCAGGTGGACCGCTTCCTTCCCCACTTCGAGCCAAAACAGATACTCGATCCAAACGACCCGGTCTCGATAGGCTCGATGGTGGGTCCGGAGGCCTTTAGCGAGGTCAGATACCTAGCGCACGCAAAGCAGCTACTCGCCCTAGAACGCATTCCGGAGATCGCAAATGAGTTCGATTCGATCTTCTCTCGTTATGCTGGTGGCCTGGTCAGTAAGTACCACCTCGATGGCGCAGAAACGATCATTGTTGCGATGGGTTCAATCCTGGGTACGATCAAAGACGCCGTCGACGAACTTCGTGACGCTGGCCTTTCGATAGGCGTACTCGGAATAACGACCTTCCGACCCTTCCCACTAGATGCCGTGAGGGAAGCTCTATCTAGCGCCGAACGAGTGGTGGTTTTAGAGAAGGCCTTCTCGGTGGGCCTTGGCGGCATACTCAGCGCCAACATCACCACGGCCCTAGGCAATGCACCGATAAAACGCTATTCGGTGGTCGCCGGGCTCGGCGGAAGGTCAATCCTGCGCTCATCGCTGGTGGACTTTTTTAAACTAGCCGATGCTGACGAGATCGCTGACTTGACCTTTTTAGACCTAAATCACGCTGTCATAGACCGGGAAATAAGCCGCATGCAAACCTCGGTTCTACCCAGACCCGCAGCTGAACGAATCGTCCACGACCTCGGTCACAGTGCCAAGGCTAATTGAAAGGAACCACGTGGGCTACCAACCAGTCAAGTTCTACCAGACCGGAAGCTTCGTCGTAGGAAACAGGCTTTTAGAAGCGCAGGACCGCACGGTTCAAGCAGACATGAAGCGCACCAACTCCCTCACCCTCGGCCACAGGGCATGCCAAGGGTGCGGCGAGGCCCTCGGAGCCAGATACGCCATTGACGCAGCGATGCGGGCGACTGATGGCAAGGTGATCGCAGCAAATGCCACCGGCTGCCTCGAGGTATTTACGACACCTTTTCCTGAGACTTCATGGCAAATACCCTGGATACACTCACTCTTTGGGAATGTGGCTGCGGTGGGCACGGGAATAGCAGCGGCATTGAAGGTCAAAGGGCGAACCGACGTTAGGGTCGTGGCCCAGGCTGGCGACGGCGGAACCGTCGACATAGGATTTGGCGTCCTTTCTGGAATGTTTGAAAGAAATGATGACGTACTCTTCATCTGCTACGACAATGAAGCGTACATGAACACCGGCGTCCAGCGCTCTGGGGCAACCCCACCCGCAGCCAAAACCTCAACCACTGAAGCCGTCGGTGCTCACCCAGGAGCGGACTTTGGCAAGGGCAAAAACCTCCCACTTATAGCGATGGCCCATGAAATACCCTATGTAGCGACGGCGACGGTGGCCGAACTCCACGATCTCGAATACAAGGTCGAAAAGGCGATGTCATTCCGTGGCGCTAGGTACCTTCACGTCCTTGTACCCTGTCCGCTTGGTTGGGGATCCGCCCCTTCGGACACAATAAGACTCTCAAGGCTCGCTAAGGAATCCGGCCTCTTCCCAGTCTTCGAAGCCGAGTACGGCGAAGTCACCGGGTCATCAAAAATCCGTTCTCAGGTCCCGGTAGAGGAGTACTTACGTCCACAGAGGCGCTATCAACACCTCTTCCGACCTAGCGCCAACACCGAGGTGATAGCGCAGCTTCAAACGATAGCGGACAAGAATATCCGACGATTTGACCTCCTTGATACCCAATCCCAAAGCTCAAGTGGAAACTCACTAGCCGACCAAGAAGCACTCCAAACGAGGTAACGATAAAATGGACAAGCCTTACGCGATAACCCTCGAAGTCGGCACGAGCCGCTCGAACAAAACCGGCAGTTGGAGGGTCGAAAGACCGGTATACCTAGATCGGCTTCCCCCTTGCAACCAGGAGTGTCCTGCGGGGGAGAACATACAGGGTTGGCTCTACCACGCCGAAGAAGGAAACTACCAGGAAGCTTGGCAGGTGCTAATGGTCGACAATCCTATGCCGGCGGTCATGGGGAGGGTTTGCTACCACACCTGCGAAAACGTCTGCAATAGAGCGCAGCTCGACGTTGCAGTCGGTATCAATTCGGTCGAAAGGTTCCTTGGCGATATTGCCCTGGAAAAGGGCTGGAAGCCTCGACAGTTGGCCAAGGAAACGAACAAAAATGTACTAGTGATCGGTGCGGGACCCTCTGGGTTATCCGCCGCATATCATATGCGCTTGGCTGGCCACAAGGTAACCATCTACGAAGCCGGACCGATGCCCGGCGGAATGATGCGTTTTGGTATCCCTTCCTATCGGCTCCCCCGAAATATCCTCGAAGCCGAGGTCGACCGGATAATTGACATGGGCGTAGAGATACGCTACAACAAGAAGGTCGACGACCTGTCAACGGTAGTCAATTCGAAGGAGTTTGACGCCGCCTTTCTGGCAATTGGTGCTGAGGTCGGAAGGCGGGCCTACATACCTGCCGGGGATTCGACCCACATCCTCGATGCGGTTACCTTTCTTCGCTCGATGGAGGGCGAAGAACTTCCGAAAATCGGCCGAAAGGTCGTGATATATGGTGGCGGTAATACCGCAATGGATGCGGCTAGGACCGCAAAGCGCCTAGGAGCGACCGACGCAGTAGTTGTATATCGGCGGACTCGAGACAAGATGCCAGCCCACGATTTCGAAGTTGAAGAGGCGCTTGAAGAGGGCATCCAGATGCGTTGGCTCTCGACGATCAAGCATGCCGGACCGGGAAAACTAGTAATCGAAAAGATGGAACTCGACGAGACCGGCTTTCCACAACCGACCGGAGAGTTTGAGGAACTTGAATCAGACTCACTCATACTTGCATTGGGCCAAGAAGTCGACCTATCGCTAGTTGAAAACCTCCCATCGATAGAGGTGCAAGACGGAGTGGTCCAAGTTGGTCCCAATATGATGACCGGCCAGAGCGGCGTGTTCGCTGGCGGGGACATGGTGCCAAGTGAGAGGACCGTTACCAGGGCCATCGGCCATGGCAAGCGAGCGGCTAGATATATCGATGCATTCCTGCGAGGTGACGAACCCGTAGAACCCGCCAAGCACGAAGTCGCCACCTTCGACAAGATTCACACCTGGTACTACACAGATGCTCCTCAGACGGTCCGGCCAAAGCTAGATATTGTACGTCGACAATCCAGCTTCGATGAGGTCGTTTTGGGCCTTGACGAAGATAATGCCCTCTTTGAAGCCAGGAGGTGCCTATCATGCGGCAACTGCTTCGAATGCGATAACTGTTACGGGGTCTGTCCCGACAATGCGGTAATCAAGCTCGGACCCGGTCAACGGTATCAGTTCGACTATGACTACTGTAAAGGGTGCGGGATCTGCGTCGCGGAGTGTCCGTGCGGCGCTATCAAGATGGAGCCGGAGACTATTTAGCGGATGCAATGGTATCGGGTCGCCATTTTTCACCGACGGGGCGCTCGGCACATCTGATTCGGTGTGCCAGCCTCTTACCTTAGGAGCGTTAGGGTCACCTGGTGGGCACAGAGTAGATTGGAACTAACTCGCTACTTGTCTATTGGTGGTTTTCTCCACTCGCTCATGGTCGCCCGTGCTGGGTGATCTCAGTCAATGGCGGCATTGTTGTTATCAATCGCCCAAAGCCCGCCACGAGGCTATCTTTCTCCGTTAGCCGCAGATGATATCTCAGTCATAAGTGCCAGATCCACAGGAGTAAAAGTGGCCACAAGAAAGCGGCAATACAAGCTTGCCCAACGGTCAGAGTCGAAGCCGACAACTTCCAAGGCAATCGACTTCAGATTTGAGAACCTCGCTACGAGGCGCTAACAGACCGAGAATATGAGCCTGATAGCATCGGAAGTAGATTCGAAAAAAGCAGGCAATACCGCATGATAATATCTCCATCCTCCCGGGAACCTCGAGCCCTAACGATAGCATGTCACGGCTGAGTCTGGTCACCATGTGCGGTGAAGACATCGAGGCGTCGTTTGAGAAATACTAAAGCTCATGGAGGGCTATTTCCAACTCTTAGATTAGACAAGCCTAGGGTCAGGGTCATTGCAAGCTATCTTTTCGTTATCATCGTTGCGCTCTTCCTTGCCCATCTGGACAATCAGGCCGACTTCTTAGTCTTTCGTCATGCCGCTTCAATGGACCTGGCGGGTAAAGACCCCTATCCCGTTCTAGGGTCAGCTTCGGTCTATTCTGGAAGTTCCTTCGTCTACCCCTACTTGATCTCCTGGCTATTCGTACCTTTTGCCGCTCTGCCTGTGTGGCTGGCCGAAGAGTTCTTCGTTGTTGTCAGCATCGTTGCATACCTTTTGGGCCTGAGAATGCTCGGCATTAAGTCAAACACACTCGTCATCTCATTACTCCTCTCTTCGGTCTCGATCATCTCCTTCCAGATGGGTACCTTAAACCCATTACTCTTCCTCGCCATCGCAGCAACCTGGAAGTTCAGAGATAATCCGACCGCATCTGGAATCTTTGTGGCAATCGCTGTCTCAGCAAAGCTTTTCCTGCTCCCCTTAGGTCTATTCCTCGTCCTCACCAGAAGGTTTAGGGCGTTTATAACGGCATCCGGATTCGTTGGCGCCATCCTCGGCTTAGGGTTCCTTTTCGGACCACTATCAGCCTTTGGATACTTCAGGCTCTTGATGCAGCTTGCTCGTCATGAAGGCAGCCAAGGGTACTCCCTTGCTGCACTACTTAGCCGCCTTTCGATTGGGTCGAAACCAGCAATGGCACTAGCGGTTGCCAGCTCAGCTGCAATCTTCTTCCTCGCCATGACGATCATCGAACCCAGACGAAAACAAGAGGGGATCTTCCTTGCGTCGGTAGTTTCGAGCCTAATTATCACCCCAATTATGTGGGCTAGCTACCTTCCGCTCTTGATACCCCCGATGGCAACCCAAGAACGAAGACGAAACTGGCTGATTTTCCTCGGCCCTGCGAGCTGGGTGCTCGTTACGCCGGACCGACTCGGTGCCATTGGTGACGCAGTTGCCTTTGTGATAGTTGCTGCGTCGAGCCTTCTAAATTGGCGACAGTTTCGAATCGAAGATAAAAGTGCTGAAGTAGCCCTTTCAACCGATCTTTTTGAGACCATACCACCAAGCAGAACAACTAAGACCAGGAGAAGAGCCAGCTACACACTGGCGATCGGTTACCTAGCCGTTGCAGCGGACTCGCTAACCCATGAGATCGGTCTCGTTCCGACTGCATTCGTCCAAATCGCCATAGTTCTCATCTGTCTGCTTGCTTTGGCGCCAACCCAGAATTCGCCAAAGCGCCCACTGTCAACGTCAAGCCAATGACCTAGGATAGGCATAAGAGCGACAGATCGAAACTATCGCCATTTGAGACCTTGATCGAAATGGAGAAGAGTGCTTGAAGAACTGATCAGGGACCTGAATCAGGAGACCCAGGATCTAGTTGCGGTCTTGGAAACCCTGGGCAGCTCCGACTGGCAGAGACCAACCCCATCGCTACCTTGGAGCATTGAAGACCAACTAGTTCACCTAGCATTCTTTGACGAGATCGCAGAGGTTGCCATCAGGGACACGAGCGAGTTTTCAAGGCTACTTTCTCAGTTCATAGATCAGCCCGGATCCCTTGACGAGCTGATCGAGACCAAAAGGGCCGGTCGCAGATTCTCTTCCGAAATGGAATGGTTTCTTGCCGCCAGATCACAACTAACGGCAACCTGTAGGGCCGCAGATCCCAAAGTGCGCTATGGGTGGTTCGGTCCGCCGATGAGCCTGGCCTCGATGCTGACGGCTCGACTGATGGAAACTTGGGCTCACGGGATCGACATCAGGGACTCGCTGAGTTTGGCCCCAAACGACTCGGCACGACTAGCCCACATCTGCTTCCTAGGCTATCGAACGAGGGACTTCAGCTTCATAAACCGGGGAATGGATCCCCCGCGAAGTGAAGTGTTCGTCGAATTGACCAACGGTAAAGGCTCAATTAGTTATGGAAATCCGATGGCTACCGATCGAATCTCAGGGTCGTCGTTGGACTTTGCACTAGTCGTCACACAGCGACGAAGTCTTCTAGACACCGGCCTCGTCGTCGAAGGGGAAGACGCTAGAAAATGGATGTCAATTGCCCAGGCCTTTGCCGGCCCCCCGGGACCTGGGAGACAACCCAGATTGGAGGATTAATTAGAAAGTTAACTCTCGTGAACCTCCCCGCCCTTACGGACGGGGCTTCTGGCTCCGCCGTTTGGTTGGAGTTACCAAGCATCGCTCCCGTCACGCCACCACGACCAACTGGTCTG
>JABEUO010000150.1 GCA_013044415.1 Acidimicrobiaceae bacterium | reverse complement strand
CGCCAGACAAACTATTCTCCTTGTGCCGTGTAGACCTCTCTGGACCTACTTCACGGTTTTCTATAGAAGATCCTATTACTGTCGAATAGTACCGACCGCGCATATTTGAGGGGAACTGTCATATCAAATGATCGGGGATGAGAGGATTCCAAGCCAGGATGAGGTCAAAGGACGTAAAAGCCGGCGTCATCGAATCCGTAAACCGAAGCTGACGCTTGGTCAAAAGACCCGAAGATCAGCGCTCGTACTGTTTCTGATAATTGTCTTGTTGGCAGGTGGAGTCGTATATTACGGGTTCAATCTCTACGGTCGAATCAAAAAACTCAATGTCTCCAATCTGACGACAAACACCAACTCGCTACAACCCATAAATATTCTCCTCGTTGGATCGAACTCTCGAGCCGCACTAAATGGAAAACAGGCGCAGTATTTTGGAAGCGCTTCTCAGGTCGGCGGAGCTCGCAGCGACGTAACTATGATCGCCCACTTCGACCCCAAGACCCTCAAGGTGACTCTACTTTCGATCCCGAGGGACCTTTTCGTCCCGATCCCGAATAGTCACAGTTCCAATCGAGTCGATGACGCCCTAAATGTCTCGCCGTCTCAGTTAGTTAAAACCATCCAGCAGGACCTGGGTATCCCCATACAGCACTTTGTCGAATTGAACTTCGATACCTTCCAAAAGGTCGTCCAAGCGCTTGGCGGGATCAAAATGTACTTCCCAATGCCCGTAAAGGATGCCTATTCCGGGCTAAACGTCACAACAACTGGCTGCCTCCAGTTGAACGGCTTTCAAGCCCTGCAAGTAGTTAGGGCCAGGCACTTGTACTACCAGCAGAATGGCGTCTGGATAGAGGATCCACTCGGAGACCTCAGCCGGATAAGGAGGGACCACGAATTCTTAAAGGTCCTAGCGACGGAGGTAAAACAGAAGGGTATCTCTAATCCCTTCACCCTCAACTCGATAGTCTCGGCAATTGTCCCCTACCTCCAGGTTGACAGCGGTTTTACCATTTCAGACATGCTGGGTCTCGCGTCAAAGTTTCGTCATATCAACCCCTCGACCATCTCCAGTCTGACCCTTCCCGTCGAATTGGTCAACAACTACGTTTACAAGGGTGCCAACTATGGTGACGTCGTTTTCCCAACCGAGCCACAAGACTCCCAAGTAATAAATAGCTTCCTAAACGGCCAGGGCACTCAACCCTCAAAGACGAACAAATCGCCGGTGGCGGTGCTAAATGGAAGCGGAATAG
The DNA here is from genome assembly GCA_013044415.1 of Acidimicrobiaceae bacterium. Taxonomy (GTDB): domain Bacteria; phylum Actinomycetota; class Acidimicrobiia; order Acidimicrobiales; family Acidimicrobiaceae; genus JABEUN01. The sequence continues at coordinate 12,743 of JABEUO010000150.1, read as the reverse complement.
CCAATCAGGCGAGTACGGTCGCAAGCACCCTAAAGGCGGATGGATATCCGATCGCCCAAGTCGGAAATGCTCCCGTACTTTCCACGCCTTCTGAAACGATCATTAGGTATGAGCCCGGGTTTCTCCCTGAGGCCCTCGCTCTAAAATCGACGATGTCGGGTTCGATCATCATGGGCCAAGCACCGACGATCTCTGGCGCTAAGGTCGAGGTAATAACTGGAAACCAGTTGACCGTCTACAACAGTTCTGCGTCTGCATCCTCTAGCCAGACGCCCTCGACTACCTCGGTAGCGACCACCCAAACGGGTTCGACTGCGACGACGATCCCGATCACCGTCGCTTCTACTACCGCCAAAAACCCGCTAAAACCTTGGGACCCCAGGGCGTGCCCGGCTTAAGCACCCACTTAATGCAATCTGTCGACCTCCTGTTCCTATAATTCGTGAAGGTTTTGATACTTCAGGCATAACAAGTGGTTCGATGGGGGCGGGTCTTTTTAGGTCGGAAACCGTCGCCCTCATTGGATGAGCCAGTTGGCACCTTCGGTAACCTGCATTGTCCCAAAGGAAGAATCCCTCCTGACCTTTCAGCTATCTGAATAGTCATCTATTCAAACGGTCATCTATTTAATGTGTCGATTTCCGCAGCCAGCCATGGCATTTCAAGTCAGAGTCAACTCTATGTTGACTCTTCAGTGTCGACAACCTAATATTGACGCATGACTACTTCGCCCCCGCCACTAGACAATCTCATCGGCTACGTTAAATCCCTCAAACCGGATGGTGTTTCACTAGATCACCTTAGTGACGCCGTTTTAGTTGCCCAGGAACTTAACGATCAGGCTGATTCGCTAATCGGCCACTTCGTCGACCAAGCCAGAGTCTCCGGCGCCTCCTGGAGCCAAATCGGTAACGCAATGGGAGTCACTAAGCAGGCGGCCCAAAAGCGGTTCGCAATCCGTGACGAACCACTACTCCCCAAGAGCCGGGCATTCTCACGTTTCACCCCGCGCGCCAGAATTTCAGTCGCCGCGGCAGGAAAGCTTGCCGAGGCAGGCGGCCACTACGCTATCGACGCCCACCATCTTGTAGCTGGAACCATTGTTGACCCAGAAGGTCTAGCGGCCCGAGCGCTAACCCGACTGGGGGTAAGCGATTCCCAGATTTACCAAGCCCTCGGCGTGGGTCCGGCGACCACCTTAGACGATCCCAACATCGAAACTCTGTGGGGACTTCATTACACTCAGGCCTGCCGTGAAGCGTTCAAACAAGCGCTGAGGGCGGCTCTACACCTCGGACACAACTATATCGGCACCGAACACCTGCTCCTCGGGGCGGCTTCCACCGACGGAATCGCCCAAGAAGGATTGGCAAAAATAGGACTACAGGCTGACGTGATAGAGAAAGCGATAGAGGTGGAGGTGGCCGATTCGCAGCTTCAAGCTAAGCGTCAACAGGGTGCGCCACCAACCACATAGTCCCTTTCAGCCAGCCGATAGGGGCGTAACAGGACTGAGCGGCAAGTGGGTTGTTCTGAGTCCAGACTCGACCGGTAAATATGTTCGTCAGACTGGCCAGCTTTTAGCCAACTGAAATCGAAGTGACTGCGGCTTAGGGGCCTCAGTTCGAACGGCGTATAAAGGCGCAGCAAATAGCGATTCCACACGACCTGTTGTATCGTCGCCTAGCCTCAACTAACTCTCTCCTTTTTATCGGTGCCGTTGAAGATAGCAGACCTACCGCGCCACCCGTGGACCTGACCGATGATCATTTAGACGGAGTCAGCGAATTTAGGCGGTGTCACCGTTTAATTTGCACTAGGCAGTTTGCCTCCAATGACTCGCCGGAGCTACCGGGCGGCACAGCACCTTGAGCTATCCGGAATACAGGTCAGAAAGGCTCTCTAAACAGGAGTAGGTCGACGGGTCTAGCCTCGAAAGCCTAAACCCGCCGACCTGGGACGTGTTGGAGATATCTAGATCTGCTTTTACGCAGTTACTAATGAACGGGCGACGGTCCTCGCAAACGCCTTCGATCCTTCCAAGATATCCTTGGATGAGATTCCGGCCGAAGCGACAATCGACGCACCCTTGTTTACAAATGCCAGGGCGAGTTCGTCCTTAGCCCCGCGATAGCTAACTGCAAAGGTAACAAAGCTAGCGACGGTCTTGCCATGAAGGGGTGGTAGAGAGTCGATGAACCTCATTGCGTTCTTCGCTGGGTGCACCTTGGCTACCACTAGACCCTCGACCCAAGCGCCAAAGACCACTAGGTCAGCCCCCATGATATCGTTCGACCGCGCCATCTTGGTCGAGACAACCTGGGTGGCATATCCGTGACGCCTCAGCTCGACGGCAATCGCCTCTGCGGCGGCTTTGGTATTTCCACCGTTTGATTCATAGACCAACACTGCCGACTGCATGGCGGGGGCTTCAATGTACGCCGGATTCTCCGGAGACACCGGCGCCCTGTTAGCGAGCTGGGAGACGACACCCCTAGCAGCGCTCATGCCCTGGGCCATTGCGGTAACCACCGTAGATGGGCCAATCCTCGCGTCGCCTACGGACCAGACGCGGTCAGCTACCTGGAAGGCGGAGTCGAGTCGGACCCTCTCCCTATCCGAAGCTAGCTGTGCGAGCTTCGGGCTTCCTGCGTAGACACCGCTAGCGAGCCAGCGGCGATCGGGAACACCGGTAAATGTAGGAAGTGACCCAAACTTGACATCACCCGACACCTTTGTCCAGCCCGGATCGATTCGGTAACCCATAGCCAGAACTACCATATCGACGTCGACCGAATAGGTCTTCGCCTCGTCCAGCTTCGGAACCGAAAGCGCATCAGACTGGCTGGTCTCGCAGATGACCGCCGAACGAACCTTTGCGTTCTCGTCACCAACAAGTCGGGTAACCGTCCGGCAGAAGTCGACCTGGACACCTTCATGGCGTGCCTCGGCGATCTCGTCCTTCCTCGCTCTTGAGAATCTCTCGTCCATCCAGTCGATACAGATCGATGTTCCACCTAGGCGAAGCACCGTCCTAGCTACGTCCATAGCGGTGTTACCCGCTCCAAGAACGAGGACCTTCTTGCCTGCAAGTTCGATGCCGTGGGGGGTCCCAAGGAGTTGTGCCTTCCCTTGATCCAAGAAGTGACTGGCGTCGACTACTCCACCAAGTTCTACACCAGGGATCCTCGGAACTATCGGAGCCGTTGCCCCGGCGGAAATCACCACTCCATCGAAGTCCGCATATAACGAGCGCCAAGTCTCGGTCTCGATCTTGGTTGAATAGCGGAACTCGACCCCAGCAGCACTCAACGCGTCTACGGTAGGATGCCATGCCGAGTTTGGCAGAACATAGGCTGGGATTCCCCAACGCATGACTCCGCCGGCTTCCTCGTCGGCCTCGAAGACCGTTACCTTTGCTCCGGACTTTGCTAGTTCGTAAGCCGCACCAAGTCCAGCAGGACCCGCCCCTACCACCGCTACGGAAACTCCGGCGTCGGCAGCTGGGACTACCGGTACTGGTTCGGTATTGTCGGCGATGAAGCGCTCTAGGCGTCCGACCGCAACGCCACGCCCACCAGCCAGAGACCAGGTACAAGAACCCTCGCACTGAGTCTGCCAATCGCAGACCCTGGAGCAAGCCCCGGGCATACAACTGGTCAAAGAGAGTATTTCACGCCCGTGTTGGAGGTCTCCATCGACTATTGCCTTGATGAACTCAGGGATATTGTTGTGCGTCGGACATCCTCGCACACACGTCGGATCCGGGCAAGATATGCACCTCGCCGCTTCGATCTGCGCCTCCTCCAAGGTTGCGAAGCCCTGGCGGACTTCGTGCGAAGACTCAAGCAGATCTTCGGGAAAGAGATCCGAGGGCACCAGACCTTGCGTGGTCATCATCGGGCCTTCGATGACTATTGCGCTAAATGGACAGGTCCGCTGGCATTGCCTGCATCCAACACAGAGGTCCTGGTTTGCCTTTGCGATCCAATTATCCGGATCCAGTGACAACGCCTCCGTTGGGCACCGGACTATACATTCCTGGCAACCTGCGCAGCGATCGTGCAGCACGTGCACTACCGGCCGATCCAAAACCTGGCCCTTGCCTTGCGAGCTTGTGCGCTCTCCTATGACTGTCATTTCAAAACTCCAAATCTTCTCTTATCAGAAACTTGCTTGCCTTGTACAGATCTAGCTACGACGCTGCGTGCATCGGCATATAGACGATTGCCGCAAGCACGCTTATGGCAAAGACCATTACGAGAGTCGCCGTAACGACGGCCCTGGGGCGGCTCGACTGTGGCCCAAGGTCTCTCTGGGAGATCCGGTATGCGGCATAGAGGCTAGCGGCGGTGCCGAGGCCCATCACTGCAAGCTGAACCGAGACAATCGAAGGGTTGCTGAGAAGCCTCGTATTGTAGATTCCGGGGTGCATCCCAAGGGGATGAACAATCGCAGACCCAACCCTAGTCACGTGCTTGAAGAACTTAGGAAGCTGGCGTGAGAAGTAGTCTGCGCCGGTGATCGGGATAAGTGCGTAGGCGATGGTAGTAAACCAGCTCGACTTAGACGAAGAACCGGCCAAAGGCTTTGCGATCGCCCTAACAAGCATCGTAAGGGCCCAGACTGCGAGGGCGCCTAGCGTAATGCCACCCAGATAGGCCACTGGGTCGGGATAGTGTGGCCAATGAAGGATCGAATTGAGCTTGTTATCGATGGTTCCATACCATCCCAATGCGTTGTACTGCTGATAGAAAACCAGTCCGAAGAGGGCGGCAACTGCGATTCCAATATCCAACCTGCGCTTGACGGGTTGGATAACCGAAGTGAGCGGGGCCTGAACGAAAAGTCCGATGTTGTCCGAAGGGCAGGACTTGTAGCACTCGGAACATAGTCCGCATAGCGCATTCGAGTCAGCACTGCCGGGCCAGGTATACCAAGGGCAACCAAAACCGTCTTCGGATCCACGCATGCAGTCCTTGGTCTGACACGACATGCAGACCTCACGATCGCGAGTTCTGAATCCAGAGACCATTCCCATCGAGCCGACTGAGCCGATAAGCGACGAAAGCGGGCAGATATAGCGGCAGAAACTGCGGCGCTCAAAGACTAAGAAGGAGAGCAGCGCCGTTGTCACGATTCCAATAACCATAAAGGAGGTGGCTATCGGGGCTCCAGGTCCTGCGATGTTGAAGTACTCCTCGATGAAGGTCAACAAGATGAAGGTCGCCACCGAAATAACCAGCCCATATCCGGCCCAAGACTCGGGTACCTTACGCCCGAGGCCCAAAGCCTTCTGTGTTCTCTTGAAGAAGGTCTTCCTCTGGATCCATTCTCCGAATCCACCGAATGGACACATCGAGCACCACGCCCTGCCGACTACAACCATCATCACAAAGACGAGGCAGAACCAGAGGTACCAGGTAATCGCGGGACCAAAGTTCCGTCCAGGATCCGTTACGCCAAAGATACCAACGGCGATAACGATCCAGAAGATGATCTGGTTGGGAACAATGAGTAGGAACTGAAACTTCCTGTCCTTCATCGCTCTGGCGAGAAACTTGCCAATCACGGGAAGACGCGTTACGTCAACCCCAGGATCGGTGGTTTTGAAATGCTCCTTTGCCTTCTCACCTTGAAATGGGCGGAGATTAACCGCCACCGATATCGGATCATTTCTCAGGCCAATTGGCCGATCCGACTCCACCACACCATCTTGGCTAGGTGAACTTCCTTGCTTAAGTGTCACTTGACCCTCCATACAGTACTGTCCCCAACACGACCTTGTCTCACTCACTGACTGACACACAGAGACCTAAGTCACGTTGATAAATTTGTAAGGGCAATGCAGCATCTGAACCAAGGGCAGAATTGAGGTATTAGTAGGGACTTTCGGCCCTTTACTAATATCTTTCCATATTGTTTTTCCCAAAGGGCGAGTGTCAATCGCACGCGACGGTATCACCTTCACGCTACTGTCCCCCCTTTCACCCCGATTGGAGATCACGGACAGTCATACCCTTTATGTTGATCGCCTGTTCTCCCCTTCTATCAGCTTGTATATCCCATATACCCCACTAGGTTCCTTGACCGTAACCCGCCTGGCTACTTTCTGCGCTTTTATGCAAATTCGCAATATTGCATCAAAGCAATAAAGCATCTGCTATATTTGATAAATCAAGGTTTCTCAGGATACTCACAGGAAGAGGATTGCATGGGCATGCAGGGTGTAGTCCAGGCTACTCCGCTTTACGAGGTAAAGGCGGAGTTCTTCAAGGCACTCGGACATCCATCGAGAATCAGGGTCCTCGAGTTATTGAGCTCTGGACAGAAGTCTGTTTCTGAGTTGCTGCCCCTCGTGGGGATCAACCCGCCGCACCTCTCGCAGCAACTCGCAATACTTAAAAGAGCTGGCCTGGTCCAAACTCAACGCGATGGAACTTCAATCTACTATTCGCTTGCCTTCCCGGAATTAATTGAGGTACTGGCTGTGGCACGTAGGGTACTTATCGATGTACTCGCCGAGAGGGCTGGCCTACTAGTTGACCTCCAGGCGTCTGCACCCCTTCCCTATCCGGGAGAGCTATAACAGTCCATGCGGTCTCAAACTGAGAAGTCCCTCGTCAAGCAGGGTAGCGAACTTTGGCTGATGCTATCGTGATCCAGCAGTTATTGCGACGAATTATCCACATCGGCAAAGTGGCCGAGGATCTAGGTCCACAAGAGCAGAGCGTTTTGACAACCGGAGCCCTGACAAACGGTTCGATAAAGCTACGTCACGTCGACTGCGGTTCATGCAACGCCTGCGAGGTCGAACTTTCGATGTGTTTTTCCCCTAGCTACGACCTAGAGCGGTATGGGGTCAGCCTCACCGCTTCGCCCCGTCACGCCGACGGACTCTTAGTCACCGGGATAGTAACGATGAATATGAAGGGCCCACTTCTAGACGCCTACAATGCGGTACCTTCGCCGAAGGTGGTGATCGCCGTCGGAGACTGCGCTTGTGACGGAGGAACCTTCAAAGAGAGTTACGCATACGCCGGCAGCTGTGAAGACCACCTTGAAGTCACCTTGAAGATACCGGGTTGCCCACCTGAACCCACCGAGATCATCGGGGCGATAAGAAGGGTATCCACCCGATGAGCAATCAGGCCCCTTTGGCAGTGGGCACCGGGATGACCCCAAGAAGCGACGATCGGCTCTGGTACCTCACATCTAGCGTCTTGACCGTGCTAATCGGAGTTTTCGGCGTAGCGATCAGCTTGCGGATGATATTCGGTTCAAAGATATCGCTATCTATAAGTTCCTTACTGCCCTTAGTAGGGCTGCACCTTTCGTCGGACGGCCTTTCGGGACTATTTGACCTCATTACCTCGATAGTCGCTATAACGGCGGGGATCTACGTCTACCCCTACCTCGCCCACTCAAGATCCCCGAGGACGACCGCGGCTTTCATCCCACTCTTTGTAATGACCATGCTGTTGGTTCCCATGGCGTCGAGTTACTATGACTTCCTTTTCTTCTGGGAGGCCATGGCTCTAGTGTCGGCGGTCCTCGTTCTCGCAAATCACACCAAAACAGAGGCACTCAAAGCCGGAATGTGGTACATATTCATGTCGCAGGTCGGTTTCGCTATGATCCTGGGGTCGCTAGCCTACCTAAGTGCTCACAGCCCCACTGGCCTACTAATTGGAGGCTCAGGGGCGCTAAAGGGCATCCCAACCTTGACGAAGAACATAATCTTCGTCTTCAGCTTCTTTGGTTTTGCCTCCAAGTCCGGCCAACTCCCCCTACATAGTTGGCTCCCAAAGGCACATCCGGAAGCCCCGACTCCGGTCTCGGCCCTGATGAGTGCCGCAATGGTCAACCTGGGGATCTACGGGATCATCCGGGTGGACATAAAAGGTCTGGGTCCCGCTCCGATCTGGTGGGGAGTTTTGATTATAACTATCGGCGCAACCACCGCTGTCTATAGCGCCCTACACTCCCTAGTCTCCTCGGACATCAAGAGGCTCCTTGCATGGTCCACGGGAGAAAATATGGGGATAGTGATATGTGCCTTGGGGACATTTGAAGTACTCAAGTCCGCCCACAACCTAAACATCGCCCAGGTTGCGCTGGCAGGTGCGATCCTGCAACTCATGGGGCACAGCCTCTTTAAGTCATTGGGATTCATCTCAGCGGGATCGGTGATAGCCTCGGCGGGAACCCGAAGCCTCGACAGCATGGGGGGCATAATCCACCGAAACCCAATTTCCGCAGTGGGTTTTTCGATTGCCGCACTCGGTGCTACCGGACTACCGCTGGGAGCGGGATTTGTCGGAGAATGGCTGCTTCTCCAATCGCTAATCCATACCCTCCCTACAAGGTCAACAGTACTAAATGTGCTAATGCCGAGTGCCGTGGGACTGCTGGCGTTGACCTTTGGTCTAGCGGTGGCGGCCATGACTAAGGCGTTCGGTGTGGGGATGCTCTCGAGACCGAGAAGCAGAGGCGCTGCAGAGAGTGCAGAGACCCCGCCCTGGGAGGCGTTCACTATTTCAATCGCAACGCTATTGTGTATTGGCTTCAGCTTCAACCCCGCCTTTGTATCAAAAATTGTTCGGTCGGCGAGCCAAGCAACCCTCGGCGTCAGGACGAAGGGTTCGGTCTCGATCCTCAGCCACATCACCCTACGAGGAGTAGGGGGATCGATATCACCCCTCAACCTCGGACTCAGTGTGGTCATTGGCGCTATCCTTTTCGCTTCGATCACCGAGTGGCGCATACGGAAGAAATCTCGCCAGCTTGACGTCCCGCTTTGGGCGTGTGGCAGTAGCCAACCATCCTCAAAGATGCAGTACAATGCGGTCGCCTTCGCTCAGCCACTGGAGAGAATCTTCAACCTGGTGGTCGCTACCCAGGAGTCCCTCGGGACCGAGCACGCAGACTCCGACATGTTGATCCTGCAAAGCGCAAGCTACGAAAGGTCGAATTCAGACATCTTTGAAACCCGGTTCTTCCCGGTTGTTGCTCGTGCGATGAGCAACCTATCACGCCTGGTACAAAAGGGTCACTCCGGAAAGATTCGCAATTATCTAATCTACGGGGCCATCGGTTTCATTATCGTCCTGGTGGTAGCGAGGTGAGCAGGAACTTCATATTCTCCGGCCTCCCGGTTTTGCAGCTCATAATGCTCGGTTTGCTAGCACCGATAGTTTCGGGAGTCGCAAGACAGATCAGTGCAAAGCTCGAAGGGCGCCAGGGTGCTGGGGTGCTGCAACCCTATCGCGAGCTCAAAAAACTCTTTCAAAAAGAGACCTTGGAGCCGTCCACAAAGAGCATCTTCTTCACCTTCGCACCTTATGTATTGGCTTCTACCACCGCAGTGATATCTATGGCTGGACCATTTCTGGCCACTGAAAACTCCTTTAGCTCCTCCTCGGATCTACTCAGCGTGGTAGGTCTCCTCTTTTTGGGCAATATCGCCGTAGCGTTAGCGGGGCTCGACACCGGAACATCCTTCGGGGGCATGGGGGCTTCAAGGGAATTAACGGTCTCATCGCTGGTAGAGCCGACGATCCTGGTCGCAATATTCGCTCTTTCCATTCCGGCCCACTCGAGCAACTTGGGAGCGATAGCCGCAATATCGCTTAGCAAACCAAACCTCATCTTCGCCCCGGGCTCGCTTTTGGCACTAGCAGCATTCGTGGTGGTAGTACTGGCCGAGGCGAAGAGGTTCCCGGTTGACAATCCGTCCACCCACCTAGAGCTGACAATGATCCACGAGGCAATGCTCCTTGAATATAGTGGTCCCCGCTTAGCGGTTATCGAATGGGCGTCCTCTTTACGCCTCACAATCCTGCTCGGCCTCATTGCCAACCTCTTCTTCCCAATTGGCCTATTTAGGGTTGGTCAAGCACCCATACTTCTGCTCGTCTCTTGCTTAGCCTTTTTGATCAAGGTCTTACTGCTCGGCTCAATACTCTCCCTCGCAGAAGTATTTATGGCAAAGCTGAGGCTCTTTAGAGTCCCCGAACTGCTGGCCAGCTCCTTTATCCTGGCGTTGCTTTCGGTTGTTACCTCCTACTTCTTCACGGCTACGAGGTAGAACAGATGACCAACTCATCCCTGATAGACCTAGCGAGCGCAGCACTCTTGCTAAGTGGCGTATTCATTGCCAGTTATAACGACCTCGCGCGGCAGGGCAGCCTCCTCAGGCTGCAGGGGCTTGCACTCGCGGCGATTGCCTTCCTGATGGCATTCGAACACAACTCATTGGAACTCTGGATCGTGGGATTGCTAGTCCTTGTTGTGCGAGCCATCGTTCTCCCGGGCCTCGTAAAATCGGCGGCCAAGCGAATACCGACCGAAAAGGATCGATCCCACTCCCGGGTATCCAACACAACCTCCCTGCTCATTTCCGGGGCGTCTACGATCGTTGCCTACCTGGCTACCATACCGCTGAGCCACTTAGATTCCTCGAGCACCACCAAGGCCTCCTCAATTGGACTAGCACTGGTCCTCATCGGGGTACAGATCCTCATCACGAAGAGGATGGCGGTAGGTCAGATAGTCGGCTTCTTGGTCCTCGATAACGGAATCGCCGCCTTTGGCTTTCTAGCGACCCTTGGGGTCCCTCTACTACTAGAACTCGGGGGCAGCCTCGACTTACTCTTTGCGATCCTTATCATGGGGGCACTTACCGACAGGATGATTGTGAAGTTTGGAACCACTGACGTAGACGAACTATCCGAGCTAGGCGATCGATGAGCCAACTACTAATTTCCGTGGCACTGCTGGCACCGGTAGTCGCAAGCCTCCTTAGCTTTTCGCTAAAAAAAGCGAAGGTCACAGAGACGATTTCGATCATTACGAGCCTGATACTTTTGGCGATCTCGATACTCGGCATGACTTCGATTCTCGACCCAGGTCGAGTCGTATTTGATGGACTTCTCAGGCTTGATCGACTCGCCCAGATCATGCTCCTGGTGATCGGGTCGGTATCAACCCTCGCTGGTTGGGCGAGTATCAGCTACCTAGATAGCATGGAACTAAGCCACAAGTTCTCCACAAACCCTCAAGCTCCGCCACCGAATAGACGCACCTACTGGGCACTATTCAACATCTTCAGCTTCGCCATGGTACTAGCGGTACTCTCAAACAACCTCGGTATAACCTGGGTAGCGATCGAGGCGACCACAATCGCAACTACATTCCTCGTCGGATTCAAAAGGACGCCCCTTTCGCTAGAGGCAGCCTGGAAGTACGCGATGATCTGTTCCTTCGGAATAGCGATCGCGCTCCTGGGAGTAAGCATCGTCTATTTTGCTGCGACCCATAGCGGACTAAGTGGTTCTCAGGCCCTGCAGATCAACGTCCTCACCACGCACTACCGTCTTCTAGACCATTCGGCCATGCGACTAGCGGTGGGTCTGATGATCTTGGGCTTCGGTGCAAAAGCCGGCCTCGTGCCCTTCCATAGTTGGCTTCCAGATGCCCATTCACAAGCACCAGCACCTATCTCGGCCCTAATGTCTGGAGTTTTGATATCCGTAGCCTTCTCGGTCATCTTGCGGGTGGTTGCCATCTCAAACCTAGTGCTTGGAAGTTCCTACGCACATACCTACCTGGCGGTCATGGGGCTAGCTTCGATGGCGGTAGCGTCACTATTGCTTATCAATCAACGCGACTACAAAAGGATGCTCGCCCAGTCCTCGATTGAGCAGATAGGTTTTGTGGCGGTAGCTGCGTCCTTCGGCACCCAGTTAGCAATCGCCGCTCTATTACTTCACGTTGTAGTTCACGGTATCGGCAAGAGCCTCGCCTTCATATCGGTAGGCAGGGTTGAATCAGGTTTTCACACCACAGAGATTTCGAAGGTCAAAGGACTATTGAAGAACTCTCCATCGGTCGGTTTTGGTCTGATAGTAGCGTTGTCCGTACTTGTTGGCCTTCCTCCATTTGGCCTCTTCTGGTCCGAAACCGCCGTCATTACCTCGGCTTCTCGAACACATTTTGTCCTTATCGCCGCCGGAGCAATTGTTTTTATCCTCATCAGTTCGGTCGCGCTAGTCCGTTCGGTGTTGAAGATGACCCTCGGCCCAGGGGACCTCAATTCGGCGATCGCGGTATCTAGGGGTTTCTCGCCTATTGCGGTAGCTGGCTTTATGGCATCGATTCTGCTCGGAATATTGGCCTCACCGACTAACGGCCTACTCATGAGTGCCGCCCACTCAATCGCCGGACTTAGATGAGGAGGAGGAGATGAAGGCTACCCCAACCTTATCCCAAAGCGAGGTTCACCTCTCGATAAAGCGGTCGCTTGAGGATGGGGATCGCTTGGCATCGATCTTTGCCGTGGACGACGTAGAGCATGGCCAGCTTTGGGTAATCTACCTGACCCTGAATCAGCGAGATGGCGCCCTTACACGAACCATGACAAAGATAGATCGCTACCGACCGAAACTAGCTTCGCTTGCTGCGATTGACTTCTCGGCTGGTCGCTTTGAAAGGGAGATGGCCGACCTCTACGGCGTAGAGCTGATAGGACACCCCCAACCGATGAGGCTTGTGAAGCACGCCCACTGGCCAGAGGATTACTACCCCCTCCGAAAAGACGCTCCGAGGTCGGTCGAATTCCCGCCTACCAGCGGCGGATACCCCTTCGTCGAAGTCAAAGGCGACTCGGTCTACGAAATACCCGTCGGCCCGATTCACGCCGGAATGATTGAACCTGGCCACTTTAGGTTCTCCGCGGTAGG
>JABEUO010000149.1 GCA_013044415.1 Acidimicrobiaceae bacterium | reverse complement strand
TTGTTGCACATTTGATCTGGGGAGGGCGAATGGATCAGAGGATCGGGGCGGGAGTGTGGCGCGAGAACGCCGCTTGTAGGGGTTCATTTGGATCCCTGTTTTATCCTCCACAAAAAGGCGAAAAACGCTCCGACCGTAAGTCTCGCGAGGAGCGGGCCAAGTGGATCTGCGCAAGATGCCAGGTGAGGCTCGACTGCCTCGATGAAGCCCTGGCTTCGAACGAATCTACCGGAATCTGGGGAGGGCTCAACGAACTCGAAAGGCGTGGTCTGGGTTTTGAAGGAAGTACCAGCTATGGGTTCGATAAAGAATCATTCATCAAGTAGTCGCACCATTAGTCGCACCATGACCTATTCGCTCGAACGCGAGTAGGTCATAAATCCGTAGAGCAGGCAGAGGAATACTCCGACCGTGACTACATGAACCGACGTGCACCATAAGCAGATTGCCTTGATGAGCACCAGTTCAGAATAGACAAGCCAAAGGACGAATAGCACGCCCAAGCCACTCATCGCTAAGCGGATTGGCTCGAGCTTTGCTATTCTCCACGCCTGCGGAAGACATATTGCCACCATGGCCAGGTAAAAAATGAGACCCAGCAGGGCGACTGGAACTCCTAATATTAGTGACTCGGCAGAGGTCGTAACCTTTTGGCAGTTGATGGTGGCATTTTCTGGACACGCCAGAACGACACTGGCGCTGTAGTGGGCGATGGTGAGGTAGATCGAGACCCCAAGCCCAAATAGCGACAGAATCAGGCTGGACGCCCGGAGCCAAAGCGGCCTTATGAGTTCAACTCTCTTGTCAATCAACAAATTAGCTTCCTAATGTGGCTTCTATCTTTTTCATCAGAGGCGTCGTGCAGACATTAGACGGCTGATTGTTGGTAATTTTACATATCGTCGCCGTGATCATTGATGCCGTCTGGTCGATGCCCTGGGCTGGGAGGGTATTGGGGTTCGACAGAGCACCAGCAATCGAATCCCAGGTCAGCCCACTGAGAATCTGGGGAGAATAAGATGCACCCGCTATCCAGTATTTATTTCCAAAGTCGATAAATGGAATACTCTGGGCACTCGACCCGCTAGTCGCAGACGAAAGTGCATTTAATGCTGCTTGCTGGGACTTGTTCGGAGTTTGCAAAGTGGGGTAATTCCCATTGACCATCTTATTGGTCGTCGTCTCGACCGACTGGAAATCGATGTATTGGCTTTGGTACTTAGACTTATAAAAGGAGAATGTGTTGGTATTCGGATAGACATCGGAGCTTGAGGAGTGGGTGAGATTCAGGTGAGTGAAGGTACCAAACTTCGACAACGCCTCCACCAAGGGCCAACGCATCGCCGCACAGAATGGGCAGTACTCAGCGCCGATATAGAGTAGCTCCGGCTTACCGTTGGATACCAATGGAGACACGCCATTCACCGCCGTTGCTGGCTTTATGAGCTTTGAGTTGTAACCGATCTGATTGATTACAGATTGAGGAACGTCCGCTACGGCTTGAACCAGGCTCGCTGGAGCGGGTGTAGTTTGTGCCGAGGAGTTCGCCGACGTAGAGGAGCCACTAGAACTCTTACCCAGAATGAAAAAGGCCCCGACTATCAAGACCAAGACCACTACCACCCCGACAACGATCACTGCTCCGTTCGAACGTGACCCCCTTGCGGGCGCCTTTCGGTTGGCACCCGATGGACGCCTTTGAGAGGACTTGGATTGCGTCGAACTCAAGTTACCCAACCTTCCTAAAATTTTTCAAGGTATTTGAAAAAAATCTGCCTCAGAACATTAACATCAGGGCAATCTGAGCCGATGCTGAGACTATGGAAAAGTATCGCATAAATTGCCGTTGATGCTATTAGCAGAACATCTTAATGGTCCAGGGCACTGCGTCGACATGGATACTGTTTGGTGGAGTTTGACTTTAAGTTCGTAAATGAGGTTAGCATCCTCTAAATTGGCTTAGCGGGGTGGCGATGGAGAGGGTCCAGACGAGAATTGAAGTTAGCAAGTGACTAGAGCGGCGGGAGAGCTGGACCCACGTACTGTAAGGATTGGTGGCTCAGAGGTACACTACGGTGACTCCCCTCCAGCCAATGGTACGGTGCTACTGTTGTGTGGGATAGGGCTCACCTACCGCGCTTACCCAAAGCTGATTAGCAGGCTTAGGCAGGCCGGGTTCAGGGTCGTCTCACCGCACATTCCAGATCTGGCAAAAGTGGTCGACAGGGCCGACCTCGGTGTCAGCCTCAAGACGATCGGCGTGATTACTGCCAGATTTGCAGAGGCAGTCGAAGTCGAAGAACCCCTCTTCGCCATCGGTCACTCAATGGGTGGTGGAATAGCTTCCGAAATGATTGCGGACTGCCCAGAGGGTTTTTTCGGCATGATCCTGATCAACTCAATCGGTCCTTCAGATGATCGGGAAAAGACTCGGTCGACACTCGATTGGGCCCTGTCATTCCCGTCAGACTTGATGATGACCCGTGACATTTTAGGGACGGTCTCCTCAGTAACCGGAGACGTCTTCCGGGCCCTTGGGAGCGACTCTCAGCATTTGATGTCGCTAGCTAACGCAGCACAAAGGGCGGATATCTCCTTGGCTCTAAAAAGTGTAAGGGAAGCAAAGATACCGTCTTATGTCATCCATTCGGATAACGACCGGGTCATAAGGTTCAGGTCTTACAAGAAGACAGTCGAAATACTGGGATGCGATTCTGAAGTGGTACAGGGGGCCCATGGTTGGGTTCTCACCGACTCACGGACCATTGAATCTGCAATTATGCCAAAGCTCATTGAAATGCGCGAGGTCGCATACCACCAGCATGGTCCTTTTGGCTCCCTGCTAAAAGAGGATGTCGTCTAGGTCTAAGGTATCCCGCATACTCTAGGTGGAGGGTATCGTTAGCTGGCTCGACGATGAGGACCAGTCCAGTCAGAATAAATAGGACTCCGCTGCTCGACTTCTGCGAGCATTGGAGTCCTATAAAGCAAGATAATTTTTAAAACTCAGTTGGGCTACTAGCCAAACCGATGCAATTTAGCCACCGATCGGCCGTGGTTGCAAACAGATCAACCTTCGCTCTGGGGCAAGCCTGCAAACTCCTCAACCAACCGCTTAGCTTCGCTGTCGCGGTGTTGGATGGCGGGAGACTTCATAAAGTATGCCGAGGGACCCTCGAGCGGCCCGCCGATTCCGCGATCCAGTGCAATCTTCGCACACCTAAGGGCGTCGATTATTACACCTGCGGAGTTCGGCGAGTCCCAGACCTCCAGCTTTAGCTCCACGTTTAGTGGCACGTCGCCAAAATTGCGACCTTCAAGTCGGATGTAGGCCCACTTACGATCTTCCAACCATGGAACGTGATCCGAGGGGCCGATGTGCACGTTGGACTCTTCGATATGGTGGTCAATCTGCGAGGTAACTGACTGCGTCTTGGAGATCTTCTTTGATTCCAATCGCTCCCGCTCGAGCATATTTTTAAAGTCCATATTTCCGCCAACGTTCAGTTGGTACGTCCTATCGAGGACTAAGCCCCTATCTTCGAACAACCTTGCGAGCATTCGATGCACGATGGTAGCCCCGACCTGACTTTTGATATCATCTCCGACTATTGGAACGTTAGCGTCTGCAAACTTCTTCGCCCAGACCGGATCTGATGCAATAAACACCGGAATCGCATTTACGAAGGCGACATTGGCGTCGATAGCCGCTTGGGCGTAGAACTTTTGCGCCTGCTCTGAGCCGACCGGCAGGTAGGAGACCAGGACCTCAGCACCGGACTCCTTTAAAGCCTTTACCACGTCGACTGGTTCGGCAGGAGACTCATCTACTACCTGTCGATAATACTTTCCCAGACCGTCGAGGGTGGGTCCACGAAGGACCTCCACCCCAAGGTCACCCACCTCCTGGAACTTGATCGTATTATTCTTCGAAAGGTAGATTGCCTTGCCTAAATCCTGTCCGACCTTGGCGGCATCCACGTCAAAAGCACAGACGAAATCGATGTCGCCAACGTGATAGTCGCCGAGGACAACGTGCATTAATCCAGGTACTGATTCCGACGGATCGGCATTCCGGTAGTACTCGACACCTTGCACCAAGGAGCTCGAGCAGTTGCCGACTCCTGCGATAGCCACCTTTACCTTTGACATCTAATTATCTCCTTATTCCGTTAAATTGCTTGCCCTAAAATTGCTTGCCCTAAAATTGCTTGCCCTAAAACCTTGCGTTGGTTAGATTTCGAACGACTTTGCTCCGCCAGAGGTCATCCTCCAGTTAAAAGTCCCTTGTCAAAAGGCCTATCCAGCAAGTTCGACCTAGCCTGGAGATCTGCGGATTCCTCATTGGAAACGAGGTCGCTGAGCCAGGTCAGCTCGCTTTGAAGCCTGCTCTCCATCCCTTCGAGCGCCAAGTTCTCGAACTCTTCGCTGGTAGCTTTTCTGGTCTTTTTTATCTCAGTGAGTCGATCCTCCAAGAGATAGAGCCGCTTGGTAAGTAGCGCCGTCCGCTTGGTCTTTCTGATGAGAGTCGCCAGATACAAAGTGACCCAAAATATCTTGTCGTCTTCCACGTCGGCCCGTTCGAGGGACTCGGACAACCTCTGTCGTCCAGAATCTGTGACCCAGTAGACCTTACGTCCCCGGTTCTTCGGACCATCCACCTTGCTCTGATGATAGAGCGCAAGCTCTGCGCCGAGTGACCCCCCAACGGGGATGAGTGGAGCGATCTTCTCGCCGTCTGTGGTATCGAGATCACCACGGGATTCCAAGCGCTGTAACGCAGGATATAGCGATCCCCACGACGGCCTAAGTAAACTCCCAAACGCCTCAATTATCCTTTTGTGAAGTTCATAACCGTGCATCTTTTCGCGTGAGAGCAGCCCCAATATCACCAGATCTAATGGCTGCGTCACGTTTTCAGATTTCTTGGCCATCGGATACCCATCCACCTCGGCGAACTTTCCAACTCTACAAATAAGTCAGCTAAAGCTTAGCTCGATCTATCTAAACAATATATCGAAACGATATATTCCAAGACACAAAACGGCACCCACTCGGTCGCAGAAGTAACTTCGGGACTAACGGCACTGGTATCTCCACAAAAGTCCCATAGGCACCAGAGAAGCGACTCATGGGACTTAAAGCTGGTAGCTCAGTGGATCACACAGAGCCAGATCGTTTTTCTCACTCGCAGTCGGCGCCGAGCAATAAAGCTACGATAAATCCCGAGGCGACCAACACCGCTGTAGTTGTGTTCGTTTTTGGCTACCCTGTTTTGATGTGGGAATGACCAACAGGGGATCGGCTTCAAACGAAACGGGCGAGAGCACCTCGGTAGAGCACGCCCTGTTGCGCCACCAAACCCTCGATGATTTCAGACGGGGGCGGCTTAGTAAAAAAGATATCTGCGACGCCTCATCAGAACTACTTAGGGTAGCTAGGTCGCTGGGGGAACCCCTGGAGGAAAAGTGCCCAGTATGCGACGATCACCCATTGGTCGTCGTCTCCTTCGCTTTCGGCAAGGGACTACCCAAAGCGGGTCGAGGGATCTCCTCTCCTCAAGAACTCGCTCGGATGAGGGACTCACAGATGGAAATGGACC
Organism: Acidimicrobiaceae bacterium; assembly: GCA_013044415.1. Lineage (GTDB taxonomy): Bacteria > Actinomycetota > Acidimicrobiia > Acidimicrobiales > Acidimicrobiaceae > JABEUN01. The sequence goes on along the minus strand of JABEUO010000149.1, from coordinate 217 downwards.
TCTACCTGGTGGAAGTTTGCACCGAATGCGGCTGGAACCACTTGATTCGAAAGCTCATTTACTAAGCTTCGACTACTCCAATTGGGGGGAGTTGAATCAATCGCACACCCATATCAACGCCCGCTCCAGAATACTTAAACATTCTTAAGCACTCCTTTTCTTTTCGCTCCCCAGCCGTCGAGTCTCCCCTGTCCCCACCACGGGGACAGGACTCATA
>JABEUO010000148.1 GCA_013044415.1 Acidimicrobiaceae bacterium | reverse complement strand
GCGTCTGGCTTCATTGCCCGAATTGCTGATGGGATTCTTCCGTGATCCGAACCTCCGTTACATACTCACTTAGTCCAGTAACTTACGCTCGGCTTAGTAGCTTAAACGGCTCAATTGTATAATACATTTTCTCGAACATCGTTCCATTTTGGAACGGCATACTATATAATGTTGACATGGCTGGCGGACTTGTAGATAAGGTATTTACGGTTATAAAGGTTCTTTCTGAGGCACCCGATGGAATGCCTCTCGCAGAAATAGCCGAGTTGTCCCAAATGCCCAAGAGTGCCACCCACCGACTCCTCGGAGAACTCATTCGGCTCCAGTTAGTGAGGCAGGCTGGCAATGGTGGAAGCTACTTCCTTTCGATGGGCCTGTTATCCATCGCCTTTCAACACCTTGCTCGCATCGGGGTGGTGGATGCTTCGATGCCCATCCTAGAAAGGCTCGCCAACTCGACAGGAGAACTGGTGAGATTGGGAATTGTCGACTCCAATCGCCAGGTCTGGGTTGCCAAGGCACAGGGGGCAAGAAGCGGGCTAATCTACGATCCGCAGATGGGAGACGTCGCCCACCTTTCGTGCATGGCCTCTGGGCACGCCTGGCTCGCCTATATCGATCAAGATGCGGCCATGAGGCTAGTTGGGGCTCAAGGTCTTGAATCACCTGGCAAGTTCGGACCGAATGCACCCAAAACCTACCAAGAGTTACTCGATCGACTCGAAAGGGTTCGGCAGTTAGGGTACGCCATCGCTGTTGATTCATCAGCGCCCGGCATGTCTGCGATCGCCGCTCCGATCTTTCACCCGATCAACGGATCGGTGGTCGGCACGGTAAGTGTTGGCGGCCCGACGTCTCGCCTCGACGAAGAGAAACTCCACAAGATTGCACCAGAAGTAATCGCTGCCTCCGATGAACTTTCGCAGTTCTGTGCGGCATCGCCTTATCTGATGTCAGCAAACCCCTATCTAGCAGAATAAGCAAGGAGACCACATGAATTTCGCTGTAAGTGATGAGATGGAAGCACTCATTTCGACCATCCGTCGGTTCATCGCTACCGAACTCAAGCCTCTCGAGCAGGAAGTAGAGGACAAAGGCTATCTAGAACCCACCAAAGCCAAGGAAATCTTCCAGAAATCGAAGGCCCTGGGTCTCTATGCCATGAACGTCCCCGAACACCTAGGCGGGGCTGGACTAACAGCACTCGAAACGATGATGATGGAAGAGCAGTTTGGGCACACCACCGATATCCTTGTCCGGCGGGCATTCGGAAACGTTTATGAAGTTCTATTCGGGGCTAACGAACTCCAGACTCAGCGATGGCTCCTTCCGACCGTACAGGGCGAAAGGACGGGATCCATCGCTATTACGGAACCCGAAGCCGGTTCAGACGCCGCCGCAATCCAAACCAGAGCACTCAAAACTCCCACGGGTTGGCTACTCAGCGGGAGAAAGCACTTCATATCGGACGGTCTGTATTCCGACTACTTCATAGTGTCGGCGGTCACCGATCCATCGGCTGGTTCAAGGGGAATTTCGCTATTTCTAGTGGACAAGGATTACCCGGGGGTGACCGTAGGAAAAGACCAGATGATGATGGGCCTTAGAGGAACCAGTCATATCGAACTCTTCTTTGATGAGGTGGCTTTAACTGATGACAATCTTCTTGGGGAAGAGGGTAGCGGATTTAAGCAGATCCTAACGACCCTTGGCCGTGTCAGGCTCGCCCAGGTCGGCGCCAGAAGCGTAGGCAAAGCTAGCCATATCCTCGACTTGATGATCGAATACGCTGGCAACAGATACCAGTTCAAAAAACCACTCGGTGAGTTCCAAATGGTACAGCAGATGATCGCCGATTCGGTGATCGACGTAAATGCTGCAAGGGCCCTCTTATACCGGGCAGCGTGGGAAGTTGACTCAGACCGCGAGGATCGAGACTGGATATCTATGGTGAAGGTCCATGCCGCCGAGGCGGCTAACAGAGTTGCCGACAGGGCAGTGCAAATCTTTGGAGGCATGGGCTATTGCAAGGAACTGAGCATTGAGCGTTACTACCGTGACGTAAGGATAAGCAGGATCTACGACGGTGCTTCTGAAATTCACCGAAGTGTAATCGCAAAAGACGCCATGAAAAGTGGCCGAGCGTTATTTGACAGTATGCCAATCGGTGGATGGCGGTAAAAGCAGTCGCGTCGCATCGACGAACCAGATACTCCTAAGTGACCAGCACAAGTCTGTACATTGCCTGGGTCAAGTTAAAGATAAGTCGAACGACAGACAAAATATCAATCCTTCAATTCTACAAAATGAGGTGAGCAGATGTCCTCGAGGCAACGATTATTCCAAAGGGGAAAATCGGTAAAGATAATGGATGCTGACGAGGCGGTTAGTTATATACCCGATAACTCGACGGTAGGGATTCTGGGAGCGGGAGGTGGCCTAAACGAAGCCACTTCAGTCATAGACGCCCTTGCGGCCCGGTACAAGGAGACTTCAACACCTAAACAACTAACCCTCTTCCATTCGTCGGGCTTAGGCAATAGGGCCGACCGCGGAATGTCTCCACTAGCACTTCCCGGCCTAAGTCGGCGAGTAATCGGGGGCCACTGGGGTCAATCTCCAGCCCTTGCGGCCATGGCAGAACGCAATGAGTTCGAAGCCTACAACTTCCCCCAAGGAGTAATGTCACAAATGCTCAGGGCAGCCGCAGCAGGACAACCCGGAATCCTCACCCACGTCGGGCTCGGCAGCTTTGTTGATCCTCGCTCAAGGGGAGGAAAGCTAAACGAGTCCACACAAGAAGACCTTGTCAAACTGATGCAGATCGGTGAAAAGGATTGGCTCTTCTATCCAGCTATTCCAATAGACGTTGCGATAATACGTGGCACCACGGCGGATACCGAAGGATATATCTCGATGGAAGATGAAATTGCCTATCTCGACGTACTAGCTCTAGCCCAGGCTGCCCATAATAATGGTGGAATCGTAATAGCGCAGGTGCAAAAGGTCGTAAAAGCTCGCACATTGCATCCCAAGTCCATCAGAGTCCCAGGATTCCTTGTAGATGCATTGGTGGTCATTCCCGAACAACCCCAACTTTACGTTGGGTCCGTGAATCGCTACTTTTCCGGGGATTACAAAATGGACACCGGGGAAGTTAAGCCGCTTCCGCTGGATGTGAGAAAGATGATAGCAAGACGAGCCCTATTTGAGGTTTCCCCCGGTGACGTTGGCAACGTAGGGGTAGGAATCTCCGACGGGGTCGGAGTCGTTGCCCAAGAAGAAGGTGTGAACGATGAATTCACCCTTACGGTCGAACTTGGTCCGATTGGTGGTGTATCGGCCCAAGGCATCTACCTCGGCGCAAGTGTGAATTCACAAGCGGTACTAGATATGCCAGCTCAGTTCGACTTCTACGATGGAGGGGGTCTAGACATAGCGTTATTGTCCTTTGCGGAGGTCGACTCGACGGGATCCGTCAACGTTCACCGGTTTGGTGGCAAAATCATGGGGACCGGGGGTTTTATAAACATTGCCCAGAACTCAAAGACGGTGGTTTTTTCTGGCACATTGACCGCAGGTGGCCTAGAAGTCGACATTTCAGATAGGAAGCTAAGGCTTCTCAAAGAGGGAAGGTTCACTAAGTTTGTAACTTCTCAGGCCGAAGTAACGTTTTCTGGCCCAGATGCATTTGGCCGAGGTCAAAAGGTAATTTACATCACGGAGCGCGCCGTGTTCACATTGGGCCGTGAAGGACTAGTACTGGTTGAAGTTGCTCCGGGCATCGACTTAGATAAAGATGTCCTCGCACACATGGAATTTACTCCAATTATCTCCGAGCATCTCAAAGAGATGGATCCTCGAATATACAGCCATGGCCAAATGGGCATTCGAGATGAGTGGCTCAATAGGGCACTTTCTATGTCAAATTAACCAAATTGCACAGTATCGGCGCGCTAAGAAGATGTGACAAGGAGTGACTCCAATTAGAGTTGTGCCTCAGTTCGAAAGTTGCCTCGGTCGCTTCACCACGATGGTGTGTGGGGCACAATGCCCCTGGCTTTAGCCATGTGGACGTAGAGCCCCACCAGGGCCAAGCCCTGAGACCTGCGCTCAAGCGTTGCGCTGATTGGCCAAGTACTGCTTGATGATTTCTAGCGGGGCACCGCCGACTGTAGCGGCAACTTACCTGATAACTGGGAGTATGACTTTGTCCAACAGCGTTAGCGAGTCTATGAAAAAGACATGGAAACTCATCAGCAAAGCTACCGAGACGACCGACCCTTGATCTCTTTGACGAGACGACGGATGCCATATTGGGGGACCTGCACCGACGAGAAGATGGACGTGATCAAACATGGTCTCGAGTTCAGTCAACTCAGCCTGAAATGTCGGAATTCCGAACAGATTTCGGCGCGCTAGGAATCCTTGCCACTTGGACAGTTGATCTGCCAGTTAGGATTGTTGGAAAAAGCAATCAGTCCAGACGCCGGGGGGTCCTGTGAAAATTGCCATATTGGGTGCAGGATCGCTTGGAAGTGTTTTTGGCGGTTCTTTGGCCAGCGCCGGTTCTGAGGTCAGTCTGATTAGCAGGAACGCCGCTTACGTGGATGCCGTAAATGACCACGGCCTAGTGCTAATAGAGGGTTCCCAAAGAAGAATCATAGAGGTTAGTGCTACCTCTGATCCAAAGTCCATCGGTCTTGTCGACCTGCTAATTGTTCTGGTCAAATCGTTTGATACTAGAGAGGCGATTATATCGGCAAAGACAATCGTAGGACCGACCACAGTCGTTCTAACCCTCCAAAACGGCCTTGGTAATGAAGCAGTTATCGATGAGGAGCTTGGAAGAGGGTTTGTTGTGGCTGGGCGAACCTTCGTTGGAGGGGACGCAATTGCCCCGGGCGAAATAGTGGCCGGACTGAGGGGAAAGCACACCGTCATCGGCGAGCTAGAGGGAGTGGTCACGGGACGAATCAAAGATATCTCCGCCCTGTTCAATAGGGCCGGTATCGACACCGAAATCAGCACGAACATCAACTCCGTGATTTGGGGAAAATTACTAGTCAATGTTGCCACTGGGGCAATCGCGGGCATCACTGGGCTGCCTTATGGACTTCTCTACCAGGTAAGCGAGGTACACGAAGTCGCACTCAATGCTGTAAATGAAGCAATAAAGGTAGCTGCGGCTCTCGGGATAGAACTTTCAGTTACCGATCCGGAGCAAATTTGGCAGAGCGCTGGAACCGGCTTGGCCGCCGAGTTTCGCACTTCCATACTGCAGAGCCTTGACAGGGGCTCGACAACCGAGGTGGACTTTATCAATGGTGCCGTGGTTAGAGCCGGCAGCAAAGTAGGTGTTCCCACCCCGGTTAATTCAACCCTTGTCGGGTGCATAAAAGGCATTGAGGCACGGAACAGGGCAAACCACAAAGCTCAGCCCAGGCCTTCGGCCTCCATCTGAGCCACCCTTGCCAACTCTTGTACGAACTCGCGAAGTACCTCTTGGCGATGGCTACGTCGGAGGGAAAGCAAGTAGGGATTCATAACCGCCGAGCGCAGCACGGTTACACCCTGCGACAAGTAGTTCTCTTTGGCGTTTTCGATTCCGGCCGCTTCAAAGAAGTTTGCCAACGTCGAATAGTCATAGCTCGGCTCGCTAAAGACGGTCCTCGATAGGAAAAATGGCTGTGCATAGCTATATTGCCGCTGACCATGCTCCGCCTGAATCGAAAAGCTTTCATAGACCGCCTGGGTTAAAGAGTTGAAACCACTTAGGGTCGAATCACCCTTTCGCTTTAGGCCGAATATAACGATATTCGAATCCGGTGGAGCTGGAAGTTGCCCCCGACGTGCAAAGGTGACCACTTCAAAGTTGCGGTGCGGCTCAATAACCGACATCGCATCATCCAATGAAACCAGCCACTCGTATAGTTCCCTAGCGGAAATCCAAGAACTTCTGACGATTGCTCCATGATTCCTTCGATCAAGAGGAATGAGTTCCGTATTTAGCCATAATGCCGTAGCGGGGAAACTTGGCCTCGAGCCCTCCAAGGTATAAGGAGCGAATGCTTCGGTGGCCACTGTACCTGCACTCGCTAGCTGGCCTTGATAAACCGACTCAACGAGGTGGCGCGGTGGCAAGTGGACAATCCTGGAGTCCGAAACCGACGTAATATAGGGTGCCTTCTGCCTGACTACTAGTCGAACCCAATCGTTCTGAAAAGCTACTGCGCCGCAGGGATAGTTAACGTACCCCATCTTGTGGGGATCTACGGTGACTGAGTCAGCATCTTTAATGTGAAAAAGTGAACTTACCAAATCATGGTCGTCAAAAGATACCGACACTTCCTTCGAAAAGGAGAGCTCAAGGTCCGACTCATAGTCGTATCTGCCGACCTCAAGAAGCAAGTCGTCAGCGACGATAGAGGAGACCTGGTTGAAAAGTCCCGCATCGCTTTGGCTCGCGTAATCGGGGGAAATCCCGGTTGGCGAGGCTTCCCTCAGGAGGTTCTTGAGTGTGAGTAGGGTCTCTTGCTGCTTCGCAGCAGTAACGGTTTCGACCAAAGAGCGAGTCAGCCGACGATACCTGCCCAGATTGATATTGAGATCCGATAACGAATCCAAATCCGCCAGTGCCTTTGCCGCTACCAGGGGGTCAAAATCTACCATCTTTTCGATACCAAGTAGATCGAAGAGGGTATTGAAGACGTCTTTGATATTCTCCTCCAATGACGGCCTCAAAATTGTCCTGAAGTAACCGCCCCATGCAGCGTCCACGTGGACCCAGAAGCTGCTCCCCTTCCTCTCGACGCTCCTCCTTATTTCGAGTATCCGTCCAATTGGGTCTATTGCACCCTCTTCCGTTGTTCCGGCAATCCCTATTACCGCTAACGGAAAGCGACCTGCTTCGATTGCACCGATTACCTTTTTTTGGAGGTCATCTTGATCGAGGCGAAACTGCGAATCCATTTCTACTTTTATGACGGCGTTACGCCCTAGGCCGAGGAGATCCATAGCCTTTTGGATCGAATAATGAGCTGCACCCGAAACAAAAATGGCCGGAGGGAAGTCCGTGAGGCACTTTGCAAGTCCATTTGCCAATGAGTATTCAGAGTCTTCCTCGAGTAGTCCCCAAGCGAGCGAAGCTATTCCTTCGTCCCTATCCGCTGGCGAAAGAAATTTCTTCACGGCTTCCAAGTACCGTGCGATCAGGGCCAATGATTCTGAAGGCGAAATGCCGATCAATTCAGCGCGGGTGAGCTCGGTAATTGGAATAACGTCATGAGCGCCATCGCTGGACGTTTTTACGACCGTGATCTCCAAAGACCGCTTCTTCGCTACGTCCTGCACGGCAAGCGGAAAGTATTTAACCGCCCTTGCCACCCATAGGGCTTCTATATTTGCCACCGTTCCGCCCGAGGTAAGGTGGCACCATGCATACGGCTCGGCGAGCGAACGGCGGTACTCCGCCAGCGAGTCCTCATTAATTAGCACCGGGGGGTCAGGAGGGGGCACGAACCCAATCATTTCAAGTAAGCGATTGCAGGCGTCTATCTCGTATTCGACCGTGACCGCACCCGTTTCTGATGTAACGTTGTTGGAGTTGTACAGCAAACCGGCCAACGAACCAACCAGCGCAGGTATGGTGGTCTCCCCTTGCTGATGCGCTATGTATCGAGGTGAATAAAATGGGAAACTTCGTCGAAGGCGGCCGAGCATCTCGGTAATTCTCTCTTCGAGATCACTACGCTCTTGCTTGAAGCCATCCAGATCGATTGGAGACATAAGAGAAGAATCGGCTGGATAATAGTTTTTCCTCCAATGAAAGTAATCGTCGAGGACCTTATCGAAGAGCTCCTTGACATAACCCGAATTCTCACCTTTCGGTCCGGGAAAGTAGGCGAGGTAGGACTCATATTCGAAAGTCATGATTTCTCTCCAAAATACCTTGGCACTCGTAGGTGCTCGCTTTCTTTTCGCTCTTTAGATTCTTCGAAAACTTGTCCCCTGTGGGCTCGGAGTCAAACCAAACGGACGATTGTTGCTAAACCACCAGATCGGGTTCTGTCCGCTGCTTAGCTCCTCCTACGGCTAGGGTATGTCGTGGAGAAATCCTCGATATTGCCATCCGGCCCTCGCCTTAAATTACCAAGTGAGAATCCTCAGGTGCTTCAAGTCGAACATCCTTTGCCGCATGATCCACCTCGTATTGTGGATCTACTGCCCATGTAGTCCGAGCATCAAATAACTCACCTGTCAAGTCTCTACCCGTTCCCTGTTTTTCCTAGCGGCCCTAAAGCATAGATCACCTCCAAAGCCAGCATTGCAAATTGGTCTTGTCGTGTACAAATTGTTTCGATCTTTCAAAGCCCAATACCAGGTTCACGTCGGCCCAGAGAAGTGGCTCTGGTCGGTCTACCGGGTCACTTTCCTGTTGCGCTTCCTGTCGCCACCTCCTCGAGGTGCTGATTGCCTGGCAGCAAGACAATTCGCATCGAACTAGACCGTATCGCCCTTCGATCGCTCAGCTCCCGTAGCTGTCGATAGTCGAGATCCCCTATAGCTGACCACACATAGAATGCGGTTTCCACCATCATTCGCCAATGTAAAGATCAAAACTGCTAATGTGCGGATAGGTCGATCCTGCCACAAATTGGCCAGGCGGAGAAAACTACCTGGGGATTTTCTTACACTATGGACGAACTCAGAAGTGCGCCCAGAACAAACTTGGTAACCTGGGTGACCTTGTCCTCGAGCAACTCATCACCTTCGAGCAGCATTCTCGACGCCGACCTGGTTACGCCCAAATAGAAACCGAAGCAGATGTCAGCCGGAATATCCTGACGAATCAGTCCGTCTTGCTGCGCAGACTCAAATCTCTCCAGCACCGGTTTGACCGCCAGTTTGAACTCGTCGATTCGCTCCTTGGCAATGTTGCTCCTAGCTAGATAGATGTACTTACTAGAAAGGTTGAATAGCACTCTCGTAAATCTCGCCACGACTTCATAGAGTTCTACGGACCCAATATCCGCCTGGCAGATACCGTTTTTAAGATCAAAGAGGGCACTCTCCATGAGAGAATCGAGCAAGCGCTCCCGGTTTGGAAAGTAGCGATATAATGTGGCCCTCGCCACCCCCGATACCTCCGCAATTTCAGCCATTGAAGCATTTTCACCGCGAGTGGAAAAGACCTCGGCCGTGGCCTGGAGAATAGCTTCTACGGCGAGGTTCTTCATGGCTGAGGCGCGCTTAGCAGGCTTCTCTGGACAACCTCCGCCCGATTCGGCACCACCTTTTCGAATCAACCTGCATCACCCAAACCGATTTTACTAGTCCTGAGACTATGCTGTCTCACAAAGATACAGCATTGATTCTATTAACTACTTAAGATCGCAGCTACGTGACTCAACATTATGACAAGGGGCAGCAATGTCAGTAGAACCGACCTCTGCGCTTGAATCTGGCACCTCGACGCGAGACCGTACCGTCTTCATGGCCATAGTTGCATTGATGTTGGCAATGCTGCTGTCAGCACTGGACCAGACAATCGTCGCTACTGCACTTCCGACAATCGCCGGAGACCTTGGCGGCCTCAACCACCTCTCCTGGGTAGTTACCGCTTACTTGATTACCTCGACCATATCTACTCCCCTTTGGGGAAAGCTGGGCGACCTTTATGGACGAAAGAAGCTATTCCAAGCTTCAATAGTCATATTCCTTTTGGGATCCGCGCTTTCTGGAATTTCGCACTCGATGGCTCAGCTGATTGCTTTCCGAGCCATTCAGGGAATCGGGGGCGGAGGCTTAATTGTAGGTTCGCAGTCCATAATTGGTGATATAGTCTCTCCTCGTGAGCGGGGTAAGTACCAGGGTCTTTTCGGTGCGGTTTTTGGGCTCGCTTCAATAGCAGGCCCGCTGCTCGGCGGATTTTTCACCGATAACCTAAGCTGGAGATGGGTATTTTATATTAACATTCCAATCGGCATCGTCGCACTCGCAGTTATCGCTACCGTCCTTCACCTTCCAGTTCAGCGACGTACCCATAAGATCGATTACTTAGGATCTGCGTTGTTGGGCGTGGCGGTTACGATTATCATCCTCGTAACCACCTGGGGAGGGACCACCTATCCTTGGAAGTCGCCGACGATTATCATTCTGAGTGCGCTTAGCGCAGTTTTATTGGTGATATTCGTCTTGGTAGAGCGGGTAGCATCAGAACCCCTCCTTCCACTCGGCCTTTTCAAAAACGCTATTTTTACCGTTACGTCTTCGATGGGATTCATTGTCGGTTTCTCAATGTTCGGAGCCATTATCTTCTTACCGACATTTCTACAGACCGTCTTCGGAGCCTCGCCGACCATGTCTGGGCTCGAACTTCTTCCATTGATGCTCGGTGTTGTAGGAACCTCAATTACCACCGGGCTTTTGATCACGAAACATGGACGTTACAAGGTCTACCCAATAATTGGTACCCTTCTGATGTCCTTTGGCCTATTTCTACTTTCCATGATGACCTCGACCACCAGCCTCTTCGTGGCGTCGGTCTACATGTTTGTTCTCGGGCTAGGACTCGGGGCCGTAATGCAGGTTCTAGTAGTGGCAGTTCAGAATGCCGTCCCTTACGAGTACCTTGGAACCGCTACTTCAGCGGCTACCTTTTTCAGGTCGATTGGGGGTTCGTTTGGGGTTGCGGTCTATGGAGCAATATTTAATGCTCGCCTTAGCACCAACCTCCACAGATACTTACCCCCGGCTGCCTTCAGCCTGATCAAGGGCCAAAGCATCGCAATAAGTCCTTCTGCCCTAGACAAACTGCCAACCCCAATCAGGCACGGTTTCATACTCGCTTTTTCCCATTCAATCGACACAGTGTTTCTGATTGCGGTCCCAATTGCCGCTGTATCATTTGTCCTTTCGATCTTTGTAAAGCAGGTTCCCCTAAGGGAGCATGCATTCGTGGACTCGGAGGCCGGTATATCTGGGTTTGTGGCAGAGTAAAATATGAGGTTCGAAAAACCATCGACTCATAAATCCTCAGTAGACTAAACAACTAACAAAATGGCAGCTAGTTGGGAGTTGGCTTTGTTAGTTACATTGAACTCGACCGTCGCAAATGCCCGATAGGTGTCCAAGTTTCGCATTTAGATTCGACACTGCCTCCTACCTAAAAGGCGAGGGTCGGTGCAGGTGGACGGGCTTTAGCATGTCTGTACGAAACTGAGCTGCAAAATCGTGAGAAAACTTACTGAAGTAACGGGTAACCATGGCCGATAAAAGACCAGTGACCACGACTTATCCACAACCGGCACAAGGCCAAAACGGCGCCAATAGGAGGATCGCACCATCCGGGAACTTCATTTCGCCCCTGGGTAGGGCAATAATTGCCGCAGGACTTGTTTCAGAGGATCAGATGAAGGCCGCGGTAGAAGAAGCTAGGGCCACCCAGGTCTCGCTGAATCGTGTGTTGGTCGCCCGCAAGCTAGTCGACGAACGAACCATGGCCGAAATAATGGCCAAACGTCTCGGTCTCGAGCTCGTGGATCTATCTCGAATCAATCTAGACCCAACAGCTGTATCCGCAATACCCAATCAGCTAGCAAAGAAACATGAGATCCTGCCGATAGCCTGGAAGGACTCAAAACTAGTAGTCGCCATGGCCGACTCATCAGATTTAGTTGCACTGGATGATGTTCGAACGATCACCCAGCGTGAACTGATCGTTGTAATAGCCACTAGATCGGACCTAATCCAGACAATCGAGAGGTCGGTCCGCTTTGATGATGCGCTTGACGCAACTTCGCAGGCGGCCGCCGACCAAGTTGCCGACACGGATACCTCCGCCCTGACAGTTGACGTTATCGAAGACGCTCCGATAGTAAAACTCGTCAATATTACCCTCGCTCAGGCGGTACAGCAACGCGCTTCGGACATCCATATCGAGCCAGGTGAAGATGAAGTCAGGATTCGACTCAGGATCGACGGTGTTCTACACGAAGTAAACAGGTTCCCAAAGGTGCTACTCTCGGGCATCGTTTCGAGGCTCAAAATTATGGCCAACCTAAACATCGCCGAACGGCGTGTACCTCAAGACGGGCGAATGTCGGGAACCTTGGCTGGCCAAACCGTTGATATGCGTCTTGCCACTATGCCAACGGTGGCCGGAGAGAAAATAGTCATCCGAATCCTAGATAAATCGACGGCCCTGCTGGAACTTGGTCAACTCGGATTTATGAAGGAGACCCTCGATCAGTATGAGGCCTGCTTCCGGAGACCCTACGGAACAATTTTGGTGACCGGACCAACCGGATCGGGAAAATCGACGACACTTTATGCAACCTTGAACCAGATCAATCACGAGTCAAGAAACCTAATAACTGTCGAAGATCCAGTCGAATATCGCCTACCTGGCGTTACACAGGTTCAAGTAAATACTAAGGCCGGATTGACATTTGCATCCGCCCTAAGGTCAATTTTGCGATCTGACCCAGACATAATACTCGTCGGGGAAATTCGAGACCAAGAGACGGCAATTATCGCAATTGAAGCCGCGCTTACCGGCCACTTGGTACTTTCCAGTGTCCACACCAACGACTCGGTTTCTACACCTTCTCGCTTGGTGGAAATGGGAATTGCTCCATATTTAATTGCCTCTTCATTGGACTGTATAGTCGCCCAGCGCCTTACAAGAAAACTATGCGACAGCTGTAAAGTGGCCTACACTCCTACGCTTTCGGAGTTGCGGTCGGCGCATTGGCCCGAAGACAAGATCCCCCCGCCGGAAAAGGCATTTAAGGCCGGGGGGTGTCCCAGATGTGCAGGCACTGGATTCTTAGGTAGGTTCGGTCTGCACGAAGTCCTTATAATCAGCGAAGAAATTGAGCACGCCATCGCTGAAGGTGCTAGAACAGACACAATAAGACAACTTGCGAAAGCCTCAAATATGCAGACAATGAAGGATGTCGGCTTGTACCACGTCTCATTGGGGAATACCTCGCTCGAGGAAATTCTCAGAGTTGTTTCGTAAATCGGTTGTCGTAGCGCACTTGCCCGACATGAGAAGGATAGATGATGAGTGATCCACAGATAACAACTAAATCAGCGCCGAGCACTAATTCATCATCCGACATGTCAACCCTCATGCGGGAAAAAGTCAGCATCACGGCACTGCTACAGATACTCGTTGAGGCTGGTGGCTCCGATTTGCACCTAAGCGCCGGTTTGATACCTACAATTAGGGTAAATGGCGAACTACTGCAGATTACCAATCATGAACGAATTGATGCTAGGCGGCTAAGAGAGCTCATCTATACAATGCTTACCCAGCGACAGCGGGAGCGCTTCGAGGATGACCTGGAGCTCGACGGTTCTTATTCTGTTCCTGAAGTCGGCCGATTCAGATTCAACATTATGCAGCAACGTGGCTCAGTGGGTGCAGTGTTCCGATATATCCCCTTCGAAATACCAGGATTGGAAACCCTTGGCCTACCGCCGATCGTCGAAAAGTTGACCACCATTCCTAGGGGATTGGTGCTTGCTACAGGTCCGACGGGATCCGGAAAATCGACTACCCTCGCTGCGATATTGGACCGTGTCAACTCCACAAGAAAATGCCACATTGTCACCATCGAGGATCCGATTGAGTATCTGTATCGACACAAGCTCGCCGTGGTAAACCAGCGCGAGGTCGGTGCGGACACAAAAGGATTCGGAAACGCCCTGAGGCACGTCCTTAGGCAAGACCCTGATGTCATACTAGTAGGTGAAATGAGGGATTTGGAGACGATTTCCTCGGCTATCACCGCAGCAGAGACCGGTCACTTTGTGCTCGCAAGCTTGCACACCCAAGATGCCCCGCAAGCAATAGACAGAATAGTTGATGTTTTTCCCCCATACCAGCAACAGCAGATTCGGGTACAGCTCGCGAGTACCGTTCAGGCAATCGTAACCCAGCAGCTGCTACCCAACGCCCAAGGGACTGGAAGGGTGCTGGCTTGCGAGGTCCTAGTCGCAACACCTGCGGTTCGAAACCTGATAAGAGAGGCGAAGGTGCACCAGATCTACTCCTCAATGCAGGCTGGTGGGCAGTATGGAATGATGACCATGGATAGTTCGCTTGCAGCATTGGTCAAGGCTGGGAAGATAACCCAAGCCACGGCATTTTCCGCAAGCTCCAATCCAGAGGACTTAAAGAGACTGCTAGCGGGGAGTAGATAAGAGATGCCCGATACCTATACCTACAGGGCCCGAGAAAAGTCTGGAAAGATTACCAGCGGAAAACTAGAAGCCGAAAGTAGAGAACTAGTCGTCTCCAGGCTCAGAGAGATGGGCTATCTCCCGGTTTCTGTAGTACAAGAGCGCACTACGGGGTTGAACACCGAGATCAACATACCTTTCCTGTCAGGCAAGGTCAAGGATAAAGACGTTTCGATCATGTGTCGACAGCTCGCCACAATGGTCAATTCTGGCATGACCCTCCTTAGGGCGCTTTCCATCTTGGCATCGCAGACTGAATCCAAACCCCTTGCAAAAATCATTAACGAAGTGCGGTTGGATATTGAGCGCGGTCAATCCTTCTCCGGGGCTTTGATACGTCACCCCAAGACCTTTGATCGACTATTCGTCGCCATGGTCCGATCCGGCGAAACAGGCGGTGCATTAGACGACGTACTCCTCCGTCTGGCAACCAGTCTTGAGAAGCAGGTAGAGCTGAAGCGTAAGATAAAATCGGCAATGACCTATCCAATAGCGGTATTAATACTCGTGCTCGTCATTCTGACGGCGATGCTGCTGTTTGTAGTACCTACCTTCCAGAAAATCTTTGCTACCCTTCATGGAACCCTTCCACTTCCAACACGGATCCTCCTCGATGTCTCACATATTGCCGTTACCTTCGCTCCGCTACTAATCGTCTTCTACGCAGGCGCCGCCTACGGCTTCGTCAGATTTGCCCGTTCGAAGCGAGGAAGGGATATCTTGGATCGGTTGATTCTAAGAGTTCCCATTTTCGGCCGGCTCGCCCGAAAATCATCGATGGTTAGGTTCTCAAAGACACTCTCGACCCTTCTGCATTCGGGGGTCCCGATCTTGGAAGCACTTGAAATCACCAAGGAAGCCTCCGGGAACGTCGTCGTAGCCGAAGCGGTCACAGACATGCAGGTAGGCGTGCGATTTGGCGAACCGATGTCTACAAGAATGGCCACTCACCCAATCTTCCCGCCAATGGTAACGCAAATGGTAGCGGTCGGAGAAGAGTCCGGTGCCGTGGACGACATGTTAGACAAGGTAGGTACATTCTACGAGCAGGAAGTTGAAGCGCTAGTCGGATCGCTATCCTCGCTACTCGAGCCTATCCTTATCGTGGTATTGGGAAGCGTTGTCGGCTCTATGGTGATTTCGCTCTATCTGCCGATGTTCAACGTCATCAAACTGATCAAGTGACAACCAGAGGGCCAGCTGTGCGTTTGTCATCGGATATTTCTATCTCCTCTTGAAACCTCCCCCCGGATAAATCCGGGGGATTCCTGGCTCAGGCAGCCTGAGTGCCCAGCGGACACCCAGGTCTTATGCCATCAACACCTGCCGGGTTGAAACCAGCCCGGACG
>JABEUO010000147.1 GCA_013044415.1 Acidimicrobiaceae bacterium | reverse complement strand
GTGGTCGGCTGGAGACCCGTAGAAGATTAGGTCTCCCGGGACCGCCTGGGAGATTGAAGACACCGGGGTTCCGACGTTTGATTGCTCTGCGGCGGTCCTTGGCAGGGCTACACCAAGGTTCTGATATACCCGTTGTACTAGACCCGAACAGTCAAAGCCTGTTTGAGGGGATGTTCCTCCCCAAGTGTATGGGACTCCGAGGTACTGAAGTGCATTACTCGCCGCTGCGTCCCCCAGCTGATTGATGCTGGGCTGATTGGTATTGGGCAGTGCGGTTAGGCTCGTTTGGTTATCAATCGCCACGGTTCCGGAGTATCCACTGTAACCTACTCCGGTGGTGCCGTTGAAATTAGACCCTCCGGCCTGGGTGGCAATTGACGGGGCTGTGGAGGCAGCCGAAGCCGTGGAAGCTGGTTCGCCGGACATCTGGCTTTGTAGCTGCTCGAGTAGGGATTGAAACTGAGCCGGTGATGAGGTGGGGGAGTTTGCCAGCTGTGCCAGTTGGTCGAAGCCCTGGGTTATTCCGGATAGATTTGGCAAGAATGACGATATCGACGTCACCTTTGCCTCCACATCGCCATACTCATCGAGGTCTCGAGTAGCTCCTTGGCTTCTGTGGAACTCGCTTCTTCGAGAAAGCGGCTCTGCTGTCGATTCTTTAACTTTTGGATCAATTCGGCGCTTCTCCTCGCCTCAATCAGGGCGAGTTGCTTTTCGATCAGGACGGCTTCAGATGCCGCGAGGGCCTCTTTTGCTGCTTTGATCGAGTGGTGGACCGAGGGTGTCAGGGCGAAGTGAGAAGTGCTGGCAGAGTTCGAATCCGAGATCAGATCGGAGAGCCAGTTGGTCTTTTGATGCACCATCTCTTCGTTTAACCGCACTTCATTGGCGCACAGACCGACGATCACTTTCTGTTCGGCCTCGTTTGCACGGGCCAAGCGGAGTAGCGCTTCTAGACGGAAAGTGAACTTAGCCATCTTTAGCTCCCGATCTCCATCGCCTGATTTAGGCTCCGCCATGCCTCATCGGGAGACGAGATATGCGCTTGGTCTTGGATGAAAACGGAGGTTACCCGGGGTTCTAGTTCGATGGCTCGGTCGAGCTTGGGGTTGCCACCCTTTTTGTAGGCACCGATGTCGATCAAGTCTCGCGCATTCCTCACCGCCGAGAGCACCTGGCGCACGTCTATCAATAACCGCCGCTGTTCAGGGGAGAGGATCGACGATTCGAGTCTTGAGACCGAAGAGAGGACGTCAACCGCCGGGTATATCCCCGATGAAGCTATTTCCCGAGAGAGGACTATGTGGCCATCTAGGATCGACCTGGCAGCATCGGCGATCGGATCCGACATGTCGTCCCCGTCTACCAGGACCGAATAGATACCGGTTATAGAACCGCAATTTGAATTCCCTGCGCGCTCAAGTATCTGGGCCATCTGCGAAAATACCGACGGTGGATACCCCCTTTGAGCAGGTGGTTCACCGCTTGATAGGCCGACTTCTCGCTGGGCCATCGCCAGTCGGGTAAGCGAATCCATAATGAGCAGGACGGATCTGTTCTGGTCCCTAAACCACTCGGCAATTCGAGTAGCGGTAAAGGCTGCCCTGATCCTCATGAGGGCTGGCTCGTCCGAAGTAGCAACTACCACGACGCTGGACTTCATTCCCTCGGGTCCCAGGTCACGGTCGATAAATTCGAGAACCTCTCTGCCGCGCTCACCGACACGGGCGATCACCCTAATTTCGGCGTCGGTTCCCCTAACCATCATCGACAATAAGGTGGACTTTCCAACCCCCGATCCGGCGAAGACCCCGATCCTTTGACCAACTCCACAGGGGGTCATCGTATCGACGACGTTGATCCCGAGGCCGAGTGGCTTTTCTATAGGATTTCTTTCCATTGGTGAGGGAGCTGAGGCCTTGAGGTTGACTAGGTCCTCGAAGGTGATCGGACCCTTATTGTCGATCGGATTGGCGTTGGCGTCGACGACCCGACCCAAGAGCCCGTGGCCCACCCCGATCGAAGGCGGTCGGTTTAGGGTAGATGCCCTGGCGCCGAAGCGAATCCCGGCGGTACTGCCGAGTGGCATACATAACAGCCGCTTATCTCTTAGCGCCACCACCTCGGCTAAAAGGCGTGACTCGTCCCCCTCTACCTCGATCGCTTCACCCACTGCGGCGTCCACGCCCTCGACCTCAAGGTGCGAACCGATGAGTTGGCTTACCCTTCCGGTCGAAGCCGGACGCGCAGCACCGAGTATGCGATCCTGTAAGGATTGCGAAATCAATTCTTGACCCCCATGTCGGAAAGTACCGCCCTCACCCGGGCGATAGCGGTAGAAATTTGGGCGTCGATCCTGGTCGCACCGACCTCGACTATTACCCCACTGGTCTCGACGGAGTTGTCACTGATCACCGAGACACCTCGCTCATTGGAGTCGGACCTATCGAAGAGCTCTTTTACGGCCTCGTAGTCGACCGGCGCTACCCGCAAGGTGACGTCTAGCTTTGGATCTACGTTCTCGAGGGCCTTGGTCACTGCGAGCTCTACTCGAGCGGGACCGAGGTGAGATTCGTAGCTGAGTATCTCCTCTGAGACCTGCAGCGAAAATTTTGCTATATCTGACTCTTGAACCCTGAGTCCTTCCTTAGCGGCCACTTGCAGCTCGAGGAGGGATTTTTGGAGTATCGCCTCTAGGTGGGCGAGTTTGAGCTGTAGGATTTCGACCGACTCACGCTGGCTCTGGGCACCTTGCGCTAAACCGGCTTGATAGCCCTTTTGATATCCAGAAGACTCTGCGTCCAAAACGGCCTGTTGGAGATCGGGGGTTATTTGGTTGATTACTGAGCCGGGCAATGCGTCGGTCCTCTTTAGGTCCTCAACCCTTGGAAGATTGAGTGGCTCCACCTTCGTGGTATCCCCGCCCCGCAGTACCTGTGGGTCACTGAAGGTGCCGCTGGAGTAGCTCGTCCCGGCCATTAGCTAATCATCTCCTCGGTAGACCTAGCGAGTACGATTTCGCCGGCGGATTCGAGTTCGCGCACTACCTTGACCACCGCGGCCTGGGCTGCCTCAACGGTTGAAACCCTCAGAGGCCCGAGTACCTCGATCTCTTCGGCTAGGTCCGCCGAGGCCCTTTCGGATAGGTTTCTCATGACCTTGTCTCTCATCGATGTGCTTACGCCCTTGAGCGCTACTGCGAGATCTTTCGGACTTATCTGGCGGAGTACCCTCTGCAGGGTACGATCGTCGAGCATCATCACGTCTTCGAAGACGAACATCTGCGACCTGATCCGATCGGCTAGCTCGGGATCCACTACGTCGAGGTCGGATAGTATCCTCTTTTCGATCCCTTGCTCGGAATGATTGAGGATATCTACGATCGTCTGGACACCGCCACGTGCAAAAGTTGGCCCTGATTTTGCTAGTCCAGCGAGTTTCATCTGCAGGATGGAAGCGAGTTGTTCGAGGACTACCGGATCGACCCTCTCTAATTTGGCGACTCGCTTGGCGATGCGTGCCCTGGCTAACTCGGGCATCGAAGCCATAATTGGCGCTGCGACTTCGGAGGGGAGGTATGAGAAGACTACCGCAACGGTCTGTGGGTGCTCGTCAGAGAGGAAAGAAGCGGCTTGATGTGGGTCGATGTGCGCAAGGAAGCCCAACGGGTTCCCCTCGCCCTGCTCGGCAAATTGCTCCAAGATCCTCTCGGCCTCGGTCGATCCCAACCTAGCCGTCAGCATCTCCTTGGCAGCGTCTATGCCACCCTGACGGACACTTTCGATGCCCGAGATTGACGCCACGAACTCGTTGACGATGTCGTTGACCATTTCGGTTTCGAGCTGCGGAAGATTTGCGATCGCAAGGGTGAGTTGGACTACCTCAGTCTCATTCATCGACTTCAAGACGCGATTAGCCACGTCATTACCGAGCTGGACGAGGATTGCCGCCGCCTTTTGTGGACCGTTTAGTTCGGGCATTAGCGGACTTCCCTAGAGGTCATCCAGATACGGAGGAGTTTTGCGACGTCGCCGGGCTGCTTGTCGATGTAGTCCAGTACCTCGGGGGTGATCGGATTCGAGAACTCTGCGATCTGAAGCTGCCTCTGCTGGGGCTTGCGGGCGATCGACTCGAACTCGTAATCGTCGGAGTAGCTGCCTAAGGCTATCTCCTCCTGTGACGATCCACCAGCCCTAAGCATGAGGAACATCACCGCTATAACGCCTAAAACCAATAGGGCGATTTTGGCGAGGCCGAGATAGCTCGACATCGAACTCGCCGAGGCGGCCGCCGATTGAGACGCTTTTGCCTGGGCGGTCGCAGCTGCCGAGAAGGGGAGGCTCACTATCGAAAGCTGATCTCCCCGCTTGGCGTTGTATCCCACTGCAGCGGCTACTAACTGCTTGACCTTTGAAGCCGAGACTCCCTTGACCGCAGAGTTGAGTAGCACCGCTACCGAGATCGACTGGATCTG
>JABEUO010000146.1 GCA_013044415.1 Acidimicrobiaceae bacterium | reverse complement strand
TCATCGAGAATGGGTGTGGGACGAGAAACCCCCGGCTTTAGCCGTGGGGAGGGATAGTCCCACTCGGGCCACAGGCCCGACCTCCTTTCGCTGCTCGTACCCCCAACCGTCTCCACGCTGCAATAGCGTGCAGTGGCGGTGACTGATTCCCTGCAAGGTTTTTCCTTTCGTCGTGATGTTGAAACTGCAAGACCTTCGCACGGCCACACGGCCAACGTGAGTACCCATCTTCTTGCCCGATGGAACTACCGCTCGCACTAGATCGCCGGTCTGGAACCCTTGTACGCACTTGATACGTGGACGAGTAAGACGTGGGAATCCCGACTTGTCGGAGACGGTGCGAGAGTATGTCCTGCGTCCGGCTGCTTTAGCAATAATGACGCTGGACGGGTAAGAGACTACACCGTTGACTTGACCTACGCAGATGGCATCGAGAATGTGGGACTTTGCCAGTCTGGTTCTGCTTCGGTTCCATTTCGTCTGTCCGCCAGTGCCTACCCTTACTGGCAAGCCAGTTGCTTGAAGGGCATGATAGAGCGCCCAGCGAGTGGAGTTGACTGCCGCTGCATCTTTGAGAGGCGCTTTTGAAAGAGCTAAAACCCTCTTGGCTATAGCCTCTGCTTCAGTAGGTGCAAACCGAGATGCCAGCCATGCCTTTAGATCGAGATTGTCCTTTGACTCATTACACGGGATACACGCCAGCGTTAAATTGGAAACGCGGTTAGACCCGCCCTTGATCTTCGGTTGGATATGGTCGATATTTAGGGGTACATCCGCCGCTTCGCAATAGGCGCACTTGCGTTGCCACTTCTCCAGCAGATACTCACGGACCTCGTAACCCTGTAGCGTCCCCTGCCGGTACTCCACTCCACTAATCTCAGAGTTTTGCATCTTCTGCATGTCGAAGCGTACAAGCTCCTGATGGATGCCTGTGACGGGTGTCCACTTACGTAGCCTGGTGACCAGCGACATAGCGGAGTCCACCCTGTGTTGCAGGCTAGGCGCTGACCACCCCTTGGACTTCGTGCGGTTGTTGAATCGTGGGGACCTATAGCGAAGGTTGCGACTACGCCGACCTCGCCTATAACCAGAGCGCTGTTGCAGCTTCTTATGTATGTACTGTCCTCGGTGTTGCAATTCAATTGCAACTAGTCCTACTCTTGTATCTGAGGAGGCTCGGAACACTGAGATACCCGTAGCCTTGGAGCCTGGATCGATACCGATCTCGACTCCAGCGACTTCGGAATGCTCGGCATCTCTGTCCACCAAACGAATAACGAACGGAGCCAGACGATGGATCCTGGCTCGTTTTGACTTCAACAGCTTGCGTGTTCGTGCTGGCGAGCATGGCATGAGCGGATTTCCATGTTTGTCAAGCACAAAAACCTGCGAAGCCGTTATTTGTCGAGCTGTAAGGCTCCGGTCTCCGTCTCTGCCTGATCGCTCAGCCTTCAACGGGTTACGCCCGATTTCTCGGGTCTCCCCTCGACCATGTTGCACGACAGTTGCAGGGTTACCCCTGCGTTCGCTCCCCGTTTCGTCCTTACCCCTAAGGTTGTCTGCTGAAGCGAATTCCAGAGCAGCAGACTGAGGAAGCATCTGCTGGTGGGTCTTCTTACTTTCGTGCAACGTAGTTCACCTCCTTTCAAGGTTCACTTGGTCTGGTCAACCTGGGCTTGTGAGACCTTTCCTCAAGCCCCCGCCTTTAGGCGTGGGGTGGTTGACGCCGCAGCCCACCTTCAACTAATTCTTTAAATACTAAATGATACGTCGCCCTAAGCTCGGTATTTTCTTACCGGTTGCAAGGATGTTCTCTGCTTCCCACCTGGCCGATTGCTAAAACCATGCAGCGGCGGCTTCGCTGGAGACGGGCATGGATCGATTTCTCTGCTGAAGGGGAGTACTTGATGGTTCGAGTCGTTGGACAGCGTTTGGGTGGCCATACAGTATTCCTGCCATTCGACTTGAATATCTGGTCGAGCTTTGGAGTGAGTAGCGACCCTTCGAGGCCGGAAGGCTCCTGGGTAACCACACCGAGGGATTCTTGTTCGAATTTTTAGCGGTAATGATATTTTGCATTCAAGGGTGGAACAATTGATGTCGATCAAGATTTAGATAGCGTTGGCTTGAGCCGAACGGACAGACGTGAGTTCTATTTTCTCTAAAACTTTTGAGACTTATCTTGATGTATCGGACAGGGCAACGCTCTATCTAGACCCCGATGACAGGATCGCATGGGCCAATAGGGCCTGTACTGAAATTTTCGGAATGGCTGTCGAAGATCTTCTCGGGAGACCCATTGAGTATTTGAGCAAGAATCCGATCGATCGATCCGTCTTGCGCCCACAGACCAGTATCTATCAAATGCGACATGCTACCGGCCTACTGAGGGACGTACTGGTTACCACTGTGAACCTCGGCGAGCAGGGGTGGATGCTCGAGCTCAGGACCTCGGCAATAGATCAGTTCACAACCGAAGCCGGGGTCTATGAAAAGAGATTGCGTGCACTTTCCGATGAAGTTCCGGTGGGAATCTTCTTCTCTGAGGTAGGGCTTCGCCTCTATTACATAAACACTCGGCTAACCGAGATCTTTGAGGTGCCAGCGGGTCGGATATATGGGATAGGCTGGCTGGACTTCTTCTCGACTGAAGATAGGGCTAAGGTAGAAAGCGCAGCCACAAGGGCGCTCAAGGGCGAGAGAAGCTACGTAGTCGCCAATTTAAATACCGGTACCGGTCGAGTGGCCCAAGTGACTTTGAATTTTCGAAACATCTCTACCGACCGAGGTGCAACGGGGTTTGTCGGAACTATCGAGGACGTCACCGACCAGATCGCAGCGGAGGAGCGGCTTACATTTGCAGCCACCCATGATCCTTTGACTGGTCTTCCTAACAGGGAAGCGATGGACCTTACCCTCGCCAGACACTTCTCGACCGTAGGCAAGGAGAAGTCATCTCTAATGATGGCTTTTTGCGACTTAGATGATTTCAAGACCGTAAATGATACCCTTGGGCACGTAGCGGGGGATCGACTCCTGATCGAAATAGCCAAGCGCTTGCAACGGATTTGCTCCGAAGACCAGCAGGTATTCCGGTATGCCGGCGACGAATTTATCGTTTTATGTAAGGGCATTACCACAGATTCCGAAGCCAAAAAGATCCTTGGAGATTTCCAGCGCTGCCTGGAGCTGCCCATCTACCTTGCATCTACTCAGATCCAGATTTCGGCATCCTTCGGATACGCGGTATTTAGGTCAAAAGTTGACATTGATGAGATGATAACCAAAGTGGATCGCGAAATGTACAGGAACAAGGCCGCCAAGAAGGACCTAGTATTTCAGAGGCCAGGGATTGAACTGTGAAAACTATCGAGATTGACCTCAAGGAGGTCGAGGCCCTTGGTTCTCGAAGGGCGGTAGCCTTCGGGGTCGTTTCGCTTATAAACGACGAGAAATCTGAGAATAAAGACATTGCCAGGGTCGCAAACTCCGATCCAAATCTGTCGGCAAATATTCTTAGGATGGCGAACTCCGCTTACTATGGATTGTCTGGCCATGTTGATGACCTACAATTCGCAATTTCTGTTATTGGCTTTGGAACGGTCAGATTCTTGGCTACTGCCGCTGTGCTCCAGGACTTTGTTCCGATTTCAAAGGAGGCCTGGCAGAGGTATCTTGCCACCGCAGGTGCCGCAGTTCATCTTGCCCCTCACTTTGATGTCGATCCATCGGCGGCTTTGAATGGTGGGATTACGCTAGACATCGGTGAATTGGTGATCGCCAAGCAGGATCCCTACGGTTATATTTCGAGGTTGCGTGAGCTTGAAAAGCTACCCTTGCATGATCGCTCCTCGGCGGCAGTGGAGATGGAAACCAAGGCGTATGGGATTTCGCATCCGGGAATACTCGCCAGGGTACTTAGATCATGGAAGTTTCCCCAGGACCTCTACGAGGCAGTGGAGCAACATCACCTCGAATATGAACCGGATGAACCCCTTGCACGAGTTTTGCGATATGCGGCGAGATTTTCGGAGATAATTCTGAATGGTAGCGGCGAGTCAGGTATGGATGCGATATCTGTGGCTGAAATAAGCGACCATTCCAGGATTATTGCGGGTGCAAGGAACTTTATGGACCAAATGTCTCACCAGGGGATTGCTGGAAGATTTAGCTGATCGACTCCGAGGAAGTGTCGCTAATTCTGACCTTGCGGCAATGGCGTAATCTAAGACCAGCGGAGGGCACCTTTCCACCGACTGGTTGGTGGACAAATCATGCGCATGGCCAAAAAAAGGTGCGGCAATATATGTTGGTCGTGACAGGACCCTGTTGGAAATCTCCAGCGGAGGTCTACGCTGAAGCTGTTGGAACGACCGTCGAGCGCGCCGAGCCTCGACTTTTCGATTCAATGCGAGCGTTGCTGGTCGAGTTGTCGCGACCGGATTCTTTTATTTTGGAACTCTGGTCGCTCCATGCTGCTCTTGTAAGACGGTAACTGGCTTAGTGGAGGAATGCTGGACCCGCTCCTTAGCAGTGCGAGACAACATATGGAGATACAGTCGAATCGAGGCGGGACTCTGTTTTGATAATACTCGACGAACAATTCCGTGATCACCGCCGTTTTGAGCGTACTTACTTCGAAATGGCGATCTCCTTTAAGACGAGACCCACTTCGGGATGTGTCATCTAACCCGTCTTGTGCATTACCCGACCCTCCTCAGGAGATTTCGACTGTCTCACAAGGTGATTCACAAGGCGATTCACAGTGTGCGAAGTGCGGTTGTTGTAGAAGACATTAATTTGGTGTTCAAGATTATTGACTCTTCGGATTTTAGTAGGGTCGAGCCGATTCCAAAAGATCCCAATTCACCCTTCCGGCATATAGAAGAGCTCTAATCCTGAAGTTACGGAAGTTGA
>JABEUO010000145.1 GCA_013044415.1 Acidimicrobiaceae bacterium | reverse complement strand
TATGAGTCCTGTCCCCGTGGTGGGGACAGGGGAGACTCGACGGCTGGGGAGCGAAAAGAAAAGGAGTGCTTAAGAATGTTTAAGTATTCTGGAGCGGCCTAGTCACCCTCGGCCAAAATGAGGGGTCCTCCGGGAATTCGGCTAGTTCGACACCGAGGCAGCCTATCGAAATTGAATTAGTTTTACACCTTTGACTTGGTCCTATAGCTGTGTCGGTGTTCGGCCTGACTCCTCCTCGGGGTCCCCAATGGGGGTCCCGGTATGCATCGATCGGCCGAGTATTAGGGTGGAAAGAGCAACTAAAAGCGAGGGATTCGCCAATCCTGCGCAGAAAATGCTGATTTCCATCGGCGCAACACCTCAAGGAGCACGAAAAGATGAGGGCAATACAAGTAAGTGCCTTTGGTTCGACGGATAATCTAGTCGTCCAGGACATCTCCGTCCCGGTCCCCAAAGCGGACGAGGTCTTAGTAAAAGTAGAGTACGCCTCGCTCAACTTCGCCGACATCATGGCCCGAAAAGGGCAATATCGAACCGATTCAATGCCCTTCGTGGGAGGTCTCGACTTCACCGGGATAGTGCAGCCTTCTGACTCTACACCCCAAGAACTCGTTGGCAAGCGGGTAATGGGCTTCGCTACTGCCTGTCAGGCCGACTTCGTAGTTGCAAAACAGGCACTAGTCGCCGTTGTCCCAACCGATTTGGACGTTACGAGGGTCGCAGCTAGTCCGCTAGTTGCCTGCACTGCTATAGAACTCCTCGAGCGGGCGGCCAAGGTCCTTCCGGGAGAAAAGGTAGCGATATATGCTGCATCCGGTGGGGTCGGCCAGATACTCGTACAGCTTTCGAAGCGTATGGGAATGGGAAAGATTTTGGCTCTCGTTGGTTCAGCATCCAAGGCTAAAAGGGCCGAGGACCTTGGGGCTTCAGCAACCGTAATCTATCGGGGAGAGAATGCTCATAACTACTCTGAAGAAGTCCTAGGCGAAACCGACGGAGTCGGAGTGGATGCAATCTTCAACTCAATCGCTGGCTGGACTTTCGATCAGGACTCTAGAATGCTTGCACCATTCGGTCGCAGCGTCGTCTACGGAATGGCGTCTGGTGAACCGGGGATAATTCCCTCAAACAAGCTCCACCCTACTTCGCGGTCGATTATTGGATACTCATTCTCCAACCTTCGCAATCAAAGACCATACGAAGTCAAGCCGATACTGAAGAGGGCGGTCGACCTACTCCAACAGGGAATAGAGTTCCAGATCGCCGAAATCTTCAAGCCAGGAGATGCTCCCGCCGCACATGCCCTCCTCGAGTCGGGGGGCTCGCAAGGCAAGATACTCTTCGACTTTAACTAACCTTTTACTAACCGGCCTGAACCATTTACCATCGGCTAGTTGGTTAGGATTTGAACATGACCAAAGAGACTGACTTACCAACCGTTAGCCGCCCCGACCAGGAGACCAACGGCGTGGCGACCAGAACCGAAAATGAAGCTAATTGCGACCTCTCAGAGATAGAGATCTTCGAAATATCGATTGATGGAATGTGTGGTGTCTACTAGTAGGTGATAGAAACAACACTCCGGTACCGCCTAGCAGACGGCGTTTCCATCAGAAAGGAGCCCTTTGGGGCGATCAGCTACAACCAGCTAACCCGCCAACTAGTTCTAATCACCGGTCAAGGAGTCTTATCGGTTATCGAGGCGATGAATGCAGGCGAGTGCCTTGCAAGTGCGATGCGCCTGGTAGAAGGGGACGAGGTGCGCAGCGGGATGATCGAC
Source organism: Acidimicrobiaceae bacterium (assembly GCA_013044415.1). Taxonomy (GTDB): domain Bacteria; phylum Actinomycetota; class Acidimicrobiia; order Acidimicrobiales; family Acidimicrobiaceae; genus JABEUN01. The sequence goes on along the minus strand of JABEUO010000145.1, from coordinate 13,034 downwards.
GCTCTCAACGGACTGCTATCTCGGGGGGTACTCCGTGAAGCCAGCTAATGCTATCCCACGAATTAGTCGGGCAGCGAAAGAGATCTTAAAAGGTGGCCTCTCCGCCCCAATCTGCTTGACGTGGGAAATCACCTATGCCTGCAACTTGTCCTGCATACACTGCCTGTCGGCATCGGGATTAAAGGACCCTCGAGAACTTAACACCACCCAGGCACTCGCTCTCGTCGATACCTTCAGGGAAATGGGGGTCTTTTACATTAATATTGGTGGCGGAGAGCCTACCACCAGGAAAGACTTTCTCGAGATACTCCGCCACTCAGACTCAATTGGCATTGGTGTCAAGTTCTCGACAAATGGTGCCTTCATTGATCGAGATTTCGCAAGTGCAATCAAAGGATTCAGATACACCGACATTCAGATATCCATCGACGGGCCGGACCAAAAATCTAACGATCTGGTCCGAGGTGTCGGCTCGTACGAAAAAGCGCTGCGAGCCATGGATACCCTGAAGAGCTATGGCAACAGATCTTTCAAGATTTCGGTAGTCGCAACCAAGAGCAACGTAAGGGAGTTGGATGACCTCTATCGGCTCGCTAAGTTTTACGACGCCGAATTACGTGTTACAAGGTTACGGCCGTCGGGTCGAGGATCGCTGGTATTTGGCGACCTCAACCCATCGGCCGAGGATAATGCCTCGCTCTACCACTGGCTCCGCTTACACCCTGACGTCTTGACCGGCGACTCTTTTTTCCATCTAAGCCCGCTAGGAAGTCCGCTTGCTGGCTTGAACATCTGTGGAGCCGGGAGGGTGGTGTGCCTAGTCGATCCAATCGGTGACGTCTACGCCTGCCCCTTTACTATCCACGAGACGTTTCGAGCTGGAAACATATCTGACCCGGGTGGCTTTCGTGAAATCTGGAGCAACTCCGAACTCTTCAGATCGATGAGAAGTTCTAACGGACCGACCTCTTGTCAATCCTGCGAAGCATATCAGACCTGTCAGGGCGGCTGCATGTCGACTAAGTTTTTCACCGGAGCCGGCCTCGATGCACCAGACCCCGACTGCGTGCTCGGCAGGGCACAGGGCCCATCCCTAGTGGAGCAGGTACCACGAGCGGATCTCTCTCACTCTAAGCGGGTATTCATTACCACTCGATCCGAACAAACAGCGACAAACTGATGCTTCTTGATCAACCCCTTGAAATTGGCAAGCTAGCAGTCAAGAATCGTGTCAAGTTCGGCTCTCACCAGACAAACCTATCGAAAATGAGGACCCCGGAAGAGGCCTGGATAGCCTACTACCGATCACGAATCGAAGGCGGGGCGGGGATTGTCGTCACCGAGGAGGCCTCGGTAGACGAGTCGGACTGGCCCTACGAAAGGTCACCGTTGGCGAAGAATTGCACCCCTGCATGGTCGTCGCTAGCGAAGATTGCCAAGGCAAATGACTGCCTTCTTTTGGTCGGAATAGGCCACAGCGGGGCAGAGGGAAGTTCCGCCTTTTCGCAGCTTCCTATGCTCGCCCCCTCTCCAATCCCCGACGTCGCCTCTCGAGAAGTACCAAAATCACTTGAGGAGTACGAAGCTAAAGAGATCCTGGCGGCTTTCGAATCCGCCACCCAATGGGCGATGGACGCCGGAGCGGATGGAATAGAACTGAACCTCGCATACCGGAGCCTCATTCGGTCCTTCTTGTCACCGCTCACCAACCAGAGGCCCGACCGATACGGAACCGATAGAACACTCTTCGCCTTTGAAGTCATCAGTCGGGTCCGTTCCGGGCTAAAAGGCGGTCGCCTCGCACTGAGGGTATCGCTAGACGAATTAGCCCCCTGGGGTGGCCTTGGTCCCGATGACCTGATACCGACGGTAGTAGAACTAGCTGCACAATGTGACCTAGTCACCGTTGGAGTCGGGTCAGGCTTCACGCGTTCGGCCTTTCGGCCCGACTTTCACCTTAGGGAGGCCTTCAACAACGGCCTCAGTAAACGGCTCAAAGAAGCCGCAGCCGGACAGTTCGCAACCTACCTCCAAGGCTCGATAACCCAAATAGCCGTCGCCGAGTCAATATGCATAGACGGCGATGCGGATGGCGTCGAGATGACCAGGGCTCTGGTTGCGGATCCAAACTTGGTCAAGAAACTGAAATCGAATGAAGCGCCAATCAGTTGTACACTCTGTAATCAAGGGTGCTTGGTGGAGGAATCTTCGAACCCCGCAATCAGCTGCCAGCTGAATCCGGATTCTGGCCACGAGCTAGATCCAATCCCAAAAGGTTTCTTCGAGATACGCCAACGACCTCGCAAACCGTCAGAGAACTCGGTGATATCGATAGTCGGTTCGGGTCCAGCTGGCCTGGAATTAGCTTCCTCGCTTGCCGACGCTGGCTTTGAAATCGAACTCTTCGAAAAGGATCAACGATTGGGTGGTGCCCTTAGGCGGATTTCAGATGGCGGGGTTGGCGGGGTATGGTCTCGACCACTCTCCTACTACCTTTCACGAATTGAAAACAGCCGAATCAGGGCCTATACCAGCAGAGAAGTCACACCCGATGAGATCTCTCACTTTGCGAAGCGGGGGCCGCTGTTTCTTGCAACTGGGTCAATCGGCTCGGCTCGCTACTCGAAAGTCTTTGGTTACCGGCACTGGATCTCGACCTCAGACCTACTAAGTGGGCAGCTTCCGCCACACCAAAAAAAGGTCTATGTGCTGGACAACAAGGGTGACCATGAATCGGCGTGGGCGGCCGAAACCGCAACTGGCTTCGCCGACGAGGTCATAGTGGTAACCGAAGATCCATCACCATACTCGAGGCTACATAAAACCGGCGACTTGATGTCGGCGATCTCGAGGGCTAGGGCCCTCGGGATCAAGTTCAAGACCTTCACCGAGATGGTAGCAAAGGATGAAGCGATAGAGATCTCTAACAGATTTAGCCCGGAAAAGGAGCAGATAACAAGTTGTCTGGTGATTGAGGTTGGCGCAAGGGAGTCGAGACGGCTAATCGAGGTGACGGAGAACGGAGCACAAGGCATAACACAAGGCATATTTGAGATTGGAGACTGCTTTGCGCCAAGGACCATCCAGGATGCAATAAGGGAAGCCCGGTGCTACTCCAGGGCACTGGTCGAGATGGTGGCGACTTGATAGACCCCTACCCCAACACCTTCAAAGAGATCTCCCTTGGGCCCAAGGTGGTCAAGAACCGGATAGTTTTCTGCGCCCACCTCACTAATTTTGCACAAGATGGCCTCCCTTCCGACCGGCACGTGGCGTACTACAAGGCTCGCGCAGAGGGTGGAGTAGGACTGATCATTACCGAGGAACTCTCGACCCATCCAACCGACTGGCCTTATGAGAAGATGATCCACGGTTACAGCCGAGAAGCCGTCAAAGGCTACAGAAAGATTACCGACGCAGTACACCGTAATGACACGATGATCTTCGCCCAGATCAATCACAATGGATCCCAAGGCACCTCACGGTATTCACGACTGGCCCTTTGGGGGGCATCAGCCATAGCCGACCCACTCTTTCGCGAGATCCCACGGGAGGTCGACGAAACAGATATCGCTACAATCATCGAATCTTATGCCCATTGCGCAAAGCTGGCGAAAGAGGGTGGGTTTGACGGGATCGAACTACAGTGTTCACACTCGTCGATAGTGCGCCAGTTCCTCTCTCCGCTAACCAATCGCAGGAGCGATCGTTGGGGGGGATCCCTCCTCAACAGGGCTCGCCTGATGCTCAAAATAATCGAAGCCACCAGGGAGTCGATCGGGAGTGAATTGGCCCTCGGAATCAGACTCTGCGGGGACGAGGTAACCACGGGCGGTCTCGATATTGACCAAGGGGTAGAAATTGCCAAACTCGCAGAGGAAAGTGGCCTGATTGACTATGTGAATACATCCATCGGGATAGCCACTTCCACCCTCTACGCAATAGAGGCTTCGATGGCCTTTCCACCCGGCTATGCCTTGTATATCCCCTCAGCGATACGACGAGCCGTCGAACTGCCGGTAATCGCGGTTGGTAGATTCAAAGACCCCGAAAGCATCGACAAGACGATAGCTTCGGGTCACGCCGACTTGGTCGGAGTGGTAAGGGGTCTAATCGCCGACCCCGACTTTGTCAAAAAGGCGAAATCTTCCATGGCCACCTCAATCAGGACTTGCCTCTCCTGCAATCAGGAGTGCGTGGGGAGGATGGGGCTAAACAGATGGCTCGGATGCATTGAAAATCCCCGAACCGCCAAGGAGTACCTAAAAGACAACGAGCCTGTGCTCAAAAACGATACTGCCCTGGGAGAGGCAACCAAGACCTTCAAAAGAAACCCGCTTCCAAATCGGAGCAAGGTTCTAATCGTAGGCGCCGGTCCCGCCGGACTGCAGAGTGCGATCAGCGCAGTCAAAAGTGGTGCGCAGGTAGCAATTATTGAGAGCAAGGACCGGGCTGGCGGAGCGCTAACTCTAGCGTCTAAGGCACCATACCGTTCGGAACTTTCCGAGCTGACCAGAAATCAGCTACACGAACTCAGAAGCGTCGGAGTCGTCCCTCATTTCGGAGTCGCCGCCGATGCCAACATGGTCAGGTCTTACGATCCAGATCTCGTCGTCGTCGCAACCGGGTCGTTACCGAATAAACCATGGTGGGCGGGAGGATTTGAGGACTCGAAAGTCGACGGAGAGAGCGCCGTCACCGAGGTGACCTTCGTACTCGACGGAAGGTCAAATCCAAAAGGGAGGGTCTTAGTCTACGACGAACTCGGTTTCCACCAGGGGACATCGGTCGCCGAGTTACTGGCCGACCGGGGAGCGGAGGTCACCATCGCAACCCCACAGTTGAGCGTAGGGACTGACCTCGGAGTCACCTTAGACCTGGAAGCCTGGATGCTAAGGGCACACAAACTAGGGATCAAGTTGGAAACTGAGAAGGTCGTCGTAGGGTTAATCGGTGAAGAGATTACTTTCTTGACCCATACGACCGGCGAAACCTTCACCGCTAGCTATGACTGGGTGGTAGTGGCAAACCACCCGTTGGCGAATGATCAACTCTACCTTGAACTCCTAAAAGACGGGGTAAAAGTTGTCAGGGTTGGAGACTGTATCGCCCCAAGGAGGGTTGTCAACGCAATCGTCGAAGGTGACTTGGTCGGGGGTTTCCTCTCATGAACCACGACGAGCACCATCTACCCTTAGTCATCATATTCTCGAGGTCGAACGAGATATCGAGTAGTGCCAGGAGTGCCGTTTATCAGGCGTCAAAGGATCCGAATGGGTGGAGGCTGGCCATCTTTCATCTCGGGGGTCGGTCTTTCGAGGAACCACTTAGGGCCCAAATCCCCCCTAGCACCCACATTGACATCTTCGCCGAGGAGACATTTGGGACAAAGGGTGCCTACAAAACGGTCGCCAAAGCCCTCGGTGACTTAGAAGAGTCATTTCTGCTTATGGGATGTGACTCTGATAGTCAGCGCTTCGCCGTAGAGTTTTCATCGCAACTTGGTGGAAAGATTTTGACCAATGCCTACACCTTCGACGGAACTTCAATCGTGGTTGCCAAGGGTAATCGAAGTCGAATGGAGGCCCAAGCGATCGAATACCCCTCGGTAGCGATCTTCAACCCCTCCCCGATCGCCACTAGTCGGACCTACTCTTCGGCCGGCAAGCAGCTTGCCTATGAATCGGCGGAGGAAGAGGTCATTGCGATAGCCAGCCCCAAGTCAGACGCCCCAGCCGAGTTGTCCGATGCACCCTTTGTCCTTTGCGCGGGTGGAGGGGTATCCGATCTTGCCACCTGGAACGAACTCACCGACCTAGCCGGACTGCTCGGAGCGACCCTAGGGGCCACCAGGGTACTTACTGATCGCGGTTGGGCCCCGAATGAGTTACAGATAGGCGCTACCGGTCAGGGGATTAGCCCGAAGGTCTATTTCACATTTGGGGTCTCGGGGGCCACACAACACTTATCAAATGTAGAAATACCCGACAAGGTCATATCGGTCAACACAGATCCAGCCTGTCCAATGATCGCAGTGTCATCGCTCGCAGTCATATCAGACGCAGCATCGGTAGCAGTAGAGCTACTCCGCTTGATCAAGGAGGATGACAACGCCAAGTAGCTATGACGTCGTAGTCGTCGGTGCCGGACCAGCCGGGTCGGCTGCAGCACTCGCCGCAAAGAGATGCGGCGCTAGTGTACTTTTGATCGAACGCGGCCCCTTCCCGGGTTCCAAAAACGTCTACGGGGGAGTCGTATACCCCCGTATCCTTGGCGAAATCATACCGAAGTGGAAGGAGTCGGTTCCGGTAGAGAGGTGGATAACGAGGCGATCGACGATGATAATGTCAGAAAACTCCTCGCTCACCGTAGCGGTCGACAGCGAGAAGTGGAATAAGGAGACCCCTAACGGAATTACGACACTCAGGTCAAATTTTGATCGCTGGCTAGCCCAAAACGCCGTTGCCGGGGGGGTCGACCTCGTCTGCTCCACCTTGGCTACAGGGCTCATATGCCAAAATGGAAGTGACAAACCTTCAACGGCCAACCGTGTAATCGGGGTTAGAACCGACCGGAGGGACGGAGACGTCCTTGCCAAGGTGGTCATCCTCGCCGACGGCGTCAACTCATTGCTGGCAAAATCGGCCGGTATGTATCCCAATTTTGCAATTGATCACCTTACCTTGGGTGTAAAAGAGGTCCTATACCTCGGTAGGGAGCGTATCGAAGAGCGATTCTGCCTCGAGGGCGACGACGGGTGCGATCTAGAGATCATGGGGTGTACCGACGACATAGCCGGGGGTGGGTTCCTCTACACAAACCAGGACACCGTCTCACTGGGCGTTGTGCTTTCTATTGGAGACTTGGCTACCCACCACACGAGGCCGGAGATGCTGATCGATCGGCTTAAATCCCACCCGAGCCTCGCCGGACTGCTAAAAGGGGGTACCCTGAAAGAGTACAGCGCCCATATGATACCCGAGGTAGTAATCGGGAATTGGCCCCAACTCTCCCTACCCGGCGTGCTTGTCGCGGGCGACGCCGCTGGCAGTTGTCTAGCTTCGGGGCTTTGGTTAGAAGGGGTCAATATGGCCATCGGGTCTGGAATCGCAGCGGGGAGATTCGCAGCAAATGCCGCCAAGGATCTCGAATCCACAAAGTGGAGTGGCTATGACCAGTCGATCAAAGAGAGCTTCGTCGGAAAAAATCATCGAAGGTTTCAAAGGGCACCAGAACTTGTGATGTCCGACTCTCTGCAGCGCATTTATCCGAAGCTCGCAAACAACATTGCATCATCTATATTTACAGTCACAGACCCGATAGCCAAAAAAGGGGTCCTCCAGACGGTCAGGTCCATAATGGCGGATTCCGATATTTCTGCTACCAAATTGGCCCTAGACGCCTTGAAGATATGGAGGGCATTTCGGTGAAAGGGAGTCTGGTCGATATAGAAAACGAGTACTTCAACTCCCAAGGGACACCCTGGCCGATAAGAGGCGGTCCCGAAGTGTCCAAGCGCCTAGATGCGACGCACTTCAACGTCGACACGAAGGCGCATATCGTCATCGACACTCAGGTGTGCAATGGGTGTCAATCGAGACCGTGCCTCTGGGCGTGCCCCGCAGAACTCTTCATCGCAAAGGCTGATGGCGGAATTCTCTTCAACTACGAGAACTGCTTCGAATGCGGGACATGCTATGTGGTTTGCGAAGGGGGAGCAATTAACTGGAACTACCCTTCGGGTGGGTATGGAGTTATCTTCTACCTTGGATGACCTGACCACACCGTTTGTTAGGGAGCTGAAGGGGAGATGTATTGTCGTCGTCATCTCCAAAGCGGAGCGCGGAGATGACGACGACGGGGCAACTGACGGGGCAACGGCCGGGGCAACGGCCGGCACCGACCGGGGTCCGAATACTTCGGAGACCGCTGCCTTATATTTTGCAAGGAAATTAGCCGACGACCTCGGTCTGGTCGTCGTTGCCACCAGTTACAGCCCGAGAGGTTCGACCTTTTCGCTCTTGGAATCCATCGACCTCGGTGCCGATTACGCAATTAGCATTCCGGTCCAATCTGGCGTCTCGATGGTAGAAGCTACTTCGGCGCTAATCGAAAATCTAGCTGGCAGGATCGTCCTGTTTGGACTTTCACCAATCGAGCCACTCGGGTCGACCAATGCCATTGAGTTAGCGGTAAGGCTTAAACTTCCCCTGATTCCCTCTGCACTATGGATAGAGACTCAAGGTCGAATGCTCTATGACGGGATCATAGCCAAAACACGCTGCTTCAATAGCAACTATCAGGAACTAGCTATAAAGGATCGAGCGGTTGTCTGTATTGAAGCTACTAAACCGGCCCCAATGAGGTCTTCGCTTCCACGGGTGCTTACACAAGGTGAGCGCTTATTTGAATTTAACTACTCTCCTAAAAACCGACCAGTTACAAGGGATTGCGGATCAACGAGGGCGCTTCCGTTCAAGTTCCCACCGGGATACCTGGACCCTCCGGAGGGAAAAAGTGAGTTTGACAAATTATCTTCAATTCTCCGAGTGAACGAACTCCGGCATCAAGGTGAAGTAATTGACACCGATTCGGCTTCGGCGGCCAGACTAATCTTAGAGAGGCTCAGGGAGTGGGGGGTCTACAATTTATGACCGCACAACTTGCCCAGATGACCGCCCGAGACGCTAAGAGCTCCCTATCCAATCGGGTCTTGGTCATCCCACTAGGGTCCACCGAGCAGCACGGACCGCACCTCCCCCTCGCAACCGACACCACGATAACATCGAAGATAACCCAGAGCCTGATAGACCTACGCCCTTCGCAGACGATACTCGCACCAATGATTCCATTCGGCTGTTCAGGGGAGCATTCCGCAATTGCCGGAACCCTCTCGGTCAGCACCCAGGCCTTGGTTCTCTACCTCGTGGAGTTGGTGAGATCGTGCGAATTCAATCAGGCGATAGCGATAGTTTCCGCTCACGGTGGTAACGCATTACCGATCCTCAATGCACATCGAATCCTCGAGGGTGAAGGCCGCGAGGTAATGGCCTGGATTCCGACCGTCGACGCCCTAATAAACGCAGCGGAGCGTCACCAAGCTCCTTTGAGTTTTCGTGGTCTTTGGCAACCCGACCTACACGCCGGGAGGACCGAAACTTCCATAATGCTCGCCCTAGACCCGAGTTCAGTAAATCTCCAGGCTGCACGGGCCGGCTCATTAGAGGACCCGGTGAAATTGATCGAAATGATGAAGACCGGAGGGATCGAGTCGGTCTCGAAAAACGGCGTGATCGGCGACCCGACAGGATCGTCAGCCGAGGAGGGTCTGCTCATTCTCTCCGCCTTCGCAGAAGACCTGATCAGCAATTTTGACAAGTTCTACAAAAAGGTTACTTCTTGAAATGGTAAGGCAAAATGGACCAAAAAAGGTAGCTATCATCTCTGGCGCAGCGCGAGGAATCGGCAGGGCGGTAGCATCGGAACTCGCCGGTTGTGGCTGGGGGGTGGTGGGAATCGATATCTGCAGAGATATCCCGGAGGTTCCCTACTCGCTCGCAACAAGGCAAGACCTCGAGTCGTTATCGAAGCTAGACGGAGTTGTGACAATTGAATCTGACGTCCGAGATCCATTAGCCTGCACACAAGCCGTCCAATTAGCCGAGTCCGTAGGTGAGCTAACTGCGGTTATTGCGGCAGCTGGGGTAATGATCGGCGGGAACCCCGCTTGGTTGACTAGCCCGGAGCTAGCTAGAACCCTCTTTGAGGTGAACTACTTTGGGGTTACCAACCTCATGGGAGCCGCATTGAAGTCGATGATCCCGGCTTCTCAAGTGCTGCCAGGTAGACCAGGTCGACTTATCGCTATCTCATCGGCGGGGGCTAAGCGGCCGCTGAACCTACTATCGCACTACTGTGCCACAAAGGCCGCAGTATGCGCCTATATGGAAAACCTCGCCTTGGATCTAGCGGGGACTTCGATAACCGCCAACACCGTCTCCCCCGGTTCGACCGCAACTCCAATCCTCGAGGCGTCGGCCAAAATCTACGGTCTCTCTAGTGGGGAGGATTTTAAAATCCATCACACTACCAAGAGATTGATCTCAACGAGGGAGATTGCCGAGTCGGTTCTCTTTTTACTCTCAGATGCCGCATCTTCAATCACCGGTAGTGAGCTGCTTATCGATGGCGGCTTGCGCCTCAGCTAGCTTGTACCGGAATTTCTCTTAGATTCGGCCGGCTAGAACCCTTCAGATTGAAGCGTCGCCAGGATCATGTCTGCGGTCGCAACTAGGGCTTCGTCCGAGCCCGACTTGCCAACTAATTGGACAGAAATTGGGACCCGCTGGCCGTTCTCCCCCACTCCCTGTCCACGGTCGTCCTCCAGTCCATGCTCCACCCTGACGGCATCGCAGAACCTAGCAGGGAGTGGAAATGAAATCGCCGGTAGACCAGCAACATTGAAGGGAAGCGTGTTTACGTTGATCCATCGCTTATAGGCGTTTTTGAGTGAGGGAACTTCAAATGGTACCGAAGCTAGCGCCAGCGCTCCGAAGTTCTCGATCAGGTCTGAAACTGACTTTGAGAACGCCTTTCCAACTTCTAGGGCCTCATGGTAGTCGGAGGCCGACTTGGCGAGGTACAGATGAAAACGACTCCAAATAGCCGGGTCTATTCGATGGTGCTGACTGACCGCCAATTCGTTATTTCGAATCGCCTCGTACCCCATGATCACGCCCCCGACCTCCCATGCCCTGGAGAGTCCGGGGTTTTCTAGACTGCTGAGCTTGACCTTTGCCAGCCTGAGTGCCTCGTCTATCGTCACCTCGATCAATTCAGACTCCGAAGTCCTAATCCTTCCCGCACTTAGATAAGGGGTAGCGCTGGTGTCCAGGTCCCCAGCGAAGAGCCAGGAAAGCCCTGTCCAGATCTGGGGAATAGTCTTAGCGAGCGGACCTATCGTGTCAAGGGACTGCGAAAGTGGGTATACCCCAGTAGTCGAAGCCCTACCGAGGGTAGTCTTCAGCCCGATCACTCCACAGCTCGTCGCTGGAATTCTTATCGAGCCACCGGTATCGGTACCGTAGGCGATATCGGCGATCCCGCGAGCTACAGCGACTGCGCTTCCACTGGAGGATCCACCCGGTATTAGCTCTGGCGAAATAGGATTCACCGGCGTGCCATACCACGGGTTGATCCCCTGAGCACCAAAGGCAAGTTCGGTAAGGTTTGCCTTTCCGACGATTCGAGCTCCTCTTTTTCGCGCATGGGTCACTACTGGTGCGTCCTGCAGCGAAGGAGTAGCGGTCGAAGCGACGAGACGAGAGCCTGCGGTAGTTTTGGTCCCTTCGACGTCGATTAGGTCCTTAACCGCCAGAGTCGGACCATCCCCCGAAGATTCGCAAAGCTCTATCGCCCAGTTAAATGGGGTATTAAATGGGCCGCCAGACGGCACCTGGCCCTCTGTTTCAGTTTCACTACCGGACAAAATCCCTCCACCTCACCACAAACCGACCACGAAGAGCCACAAACCAGTACCAGCCAGACCACCTTATGGTGGTTTTTCAGGCTAATCTACACTGAGCGTCGAGACACCCGCCACGTTACCAAGGGTAGCTAGTCCCGAAGTTGTGCCGACTCCCTTGAGGTAAAAATCGAAAAAGGCTACGCTTACGCCGAGCACGGTCTGCTCGTATGGGTCATTTGCAGTGTATGGGGCCAAATGGTCCGCTCCGACGAGGTTGAGGTAGTACTTTGTCGGCGGAGCCTGCGCAAATATTTGCTGTGAGTCCGCTGGTGGGTTGACCGTATCGGCGCTCCCTTGGGTTACCAATAGGGGAAGCGGCGGGGTAGAAAAGTAACTGCCACCATATGGGGGAAATTCGGCTCCAGAGAGCACCGCCAACGCCTTGATGCCGGGTATCACACAGCAACTGTTGTAGGCTGCCGCCAGTACGGTATCTCCCCCGTCGCTCTGGCCGGCCAGTGCGACACTGGAGAGATCGAGCATCCCATAAAGTGAAGAACCGCCGTTCGAAGCGATAGCATTCAGGTTCGCCAAGGCGGCCTTAATGTCTTGTGGCTGGTTCAGGAGGTCCGATTCGTAGAGGTCAGATTGGCCCTCGTTGTTCAAATTGACGTTATGTTGGCTCAAAGCGGCCTGCGAAGTCAACGGGAATATTGGAGCGGCTACCACGAAGCCCGCCTGCACCCACCCCTGGATCAAGGGGTAGTAGTCTATCGGGTTGAGATCGAACCCCGTGGCAAAGAGCACAATCGGGTATGGGCCATGGATGAGCGCTGGCTCCGCTCCTTGGATCGGTCCAGTTCCTGACGTAATAGCCGGGTAGAATATCTGAAACTGAAAACTCCGCGTGACGCAGGTCGGATTGAGGGGCGGGCATATCGAACGTCCCGGTTCACTAACCACATCCTGGAAGAGACCAACCCCCAACGGACCGCTGGGATAGGTAGTGGTCGTCGATATTGGTCTCGGCAGGGTGGTCGAGGTCGTCGTACCCTGGCCGCCAGGGGACGAGGCAAAATCCTTCTTCGCTACAAACAGGGCCGAAGTGCCAACCACCACCGCTATGAAGACGAGGGTCCGAATCAGTCGGGCGGTGCGACCTAGCCTCCTTGGCCGAACCACTCAGGCCGTCACCTCGTCTATATCCTCACCAGACTCAAGTTTGGAAAGCATCTCAACCCTGCGTAAATGGCGTCCCCCGTCAAAGGTCGACCCCAAAAAGGAGTCAACAATGGCTATTGCCAGCTCAGTCCCCAACAAACGAGCTCCGAGGGATAGCACGTTGGCGTCATTGTGTTGGCGCGCCAAGCGGGCCGATAGCTCGTTATAGCACAAGGCGGCCCTTACCCCTTTGACCTTGTTAGCGGCGAGCTGTTCGCCCTGCCCCGAACCGCCAAAGACAATTGCAAAATCCGCCCTCTTTGCCACTACAGCCCTCGCGGCTGGTGCGCAATACCGCGGGTAGTCCACCGAGGTTTCAGAGTCGTGGGTTCCAAAATCAATAATT
>JABEUO010000144.1 GCA_013044415.1 Acidimicrobiaceae bacterium | reverse complement strand
GCTGTGTACCTAGTCCAACGACGAGGTTTCTAAGCACCCGATCGTTTACGTCCAAAACCCTCCGCCAGCTCACGTTGTGTAGGTCTATCCCTAGCTCATTGCCGAAGTAGACGTGATTGTCGAGCATTGCGGAACACAAGTTATGGGCCGCCGTTACAGCGTGGCCATCACCGGTGAGGTGAAGATTTAGCGACTCGAAAGGAATCACTTGGGAGTATCCACCACCAGCTGCGCCACCTTTGATACCAAAGGTTGGTCCCATCGACGCCTGGCGAATCGAAATCGTAGCCTTCTTGCCGATATGGCTGAACGCCTGGCCAAGGCCAACGGTGGTAGTGGTCTTTCCTTCGCCGAGCGGAGTAGGAGTAATAGCCGTAACGACTATGTACTTGGCCTTCGGACGATCTTTGACCAGGTCCAGCGCTTCTAGGCGAATCTTGGCTAAATACGGGCCATACTGCTCGAGCATCGAGGGTGGTATTCCCATCCCTTGTGCGATCTCTACGATCGGCTTGATGTCGGCAGACCTAGCTATCTCTAAGGCCGTAAGACTCCGCTCAGATTTACTCATATTCCCCCCTTTGTTGTCTTGGACCAACTTTGCAGTCCGAGACAGACAAACATTCATTTCAAATCGGTCAGATCGACCCGTGGTCCAAACCTGACCCTAGATCTGATCTTGTTCTAGTATATCAGTTATGGTAACGCTGAAGTACAAAACTATGCTTACTAATGAAGTTACGATTATCTAATGGCGACAAATCCAAAAAAACTGGTAGAACTCAAGAACGAACTCCGGAAGGAATTCTCCCAAAGACGCAGTTCGATCTCTAAAATCGATCGTGAAATCAGATCCAACCAGATAACAGAGCGACTCATAAACCTAAATGAGGTCGCCGACGCTTCCAACATACTCGTCTACTGGTCCTTTGGCCATGAAGCCTCAACAAGAACCTTGATTAAGGAGTTGCAACTAAGAAAGAAACAGATCCTCCTCCCCTACCTGGAAGCCAACCTAATGCATGCGGCAAGGATTAGCTCGACCGATTCACTCGAATTGACCACATATGGACCCCTCGAACCCCCAGACAAGACCCCAGTTGATCCATCCACAGTAGATTTAGTCATCGTGCCGGGCCTCGCCTTCGATCGCAATGGCTTCCGGCTCGGCTACGGCCGCGGATTCTATGACCGCTACCTGAGCGCCTTAGGAGATGCCAGCTCCACGATCGGATTCTGCTTCTCCTCCCAGATTGCTGAAGAAGTTCCCGCAGAACCTCACGACGTCGCCCTGGACATCTTGGTAACGGACCGGGAAGTGATCAGGATCGCCTCCCGGTCCCACCGGGGCTAGTTGGGCCTCTAGTCCCCAAGTTCCTTGCGGCGCCTTGCGACATAATCCTCAAGTTCTGCTCTAATTGCGCTGTCCATCGGGGGTTCGACGTAGGCTTCAAGGGTCTTCTCGGCGATCTCTCCGGCCCTAACAGCGGCGTCTTTCTTCCCCTCACGCGACCAACGGTCAAAGTTCTGAGAAGAGGACAGTAGCGGGCGATAGAAACACGTTCTAAAGTGCTCCATAGTATGTTCTGCACCTAAGAAGTGACCTCCATGGCCGACCTCCACGTGTGCACCAAAAGCGAACGACTCCTCGTCGAACTCTACCGGAGTGAATTCGTGTTGCAGCATCCTCAGGATCTCGATATCGATTACGAACTTCTCGGTCGAAGCGACAAGGCCGCCCTCCAACCAACCAGCGGTATGCATCACCCAGTTGGCGCCGGCGAGGAAAGTCGGCATCATGGTCATGAGCGCCTCGTATCCCGCCTGGGCATCGGGGACCTGACTCGAGGTGAGACCCCCACCTGAGCGCCACGGCAGTCCGAGGTGGCGTGCTATCTGGCCGGTGCACAAAAGTCCAACCGCTGACTCCGGAGTACCAAAACAGGGTGATCCGGATTGCATGTCTATGTTGGACAAGAACGACCCAAAGACAACAGGAACCCCCGGCCTAATCAGCTGAGAAAGGGTAATTCCTGATAGCGCCTCAGCCATTTGCTGAGCGAGGGTAGCTGGGATGCTCACCGGGGACATAGCTCCCATGAGAAGAAACGGAGTTAGTACCACGGGTTGGTTTGCCCTCGAATATTCGAACTGAGCCTCGAGCATCCTCGTATCCCAGCGCAAAGGGGAGTTACAGTTGATCAGGGAAAGAGTCGCCGGGGTCTTCTCCAAGGTCTCTCGACCGCCGAAGGCTATCTCGGTCATCGCCATAGTGTCCTTGGCATTGATCCCTGAAACGACATTACCCATGTAGATCTTGTCAGTAAGGGTCAACTGAGCGAAAAGCATATCGAGGTGGCGAGAATCGAATGGGGCGTCATTGGGCTCACAGATGACGCCTCCGGCCGAGTCCAGCTCGGGGAATGCCTGTGACAGCTTGGTCAGCGTACGGAAGTTCTCCAGCGTAGCGTCGCCTCGCTGGTCACCTTTTCTAAAAAAGGGAGGGCCGTATACTGCTCCAAATACCATGTTGTCGTCGCCGATATGGACCGAATTCTTTGGGTTCCTAGCCTGCAACTCGAAATTATGTGGCGCCTTAGCCACCTGCTCTAATATGAACTCCGGGTCGAACTTGACGAGATT
>JABEUO010000026.1 GCA_013044415.1 Acidimicrobiaceae bacterium | reverse complement strand
TATCCAGATATTTTTTGCCAAGCCAGCTCCTTTAGGTGTAGCGCGGAGTGAGCCAGCGTGTCTCATGCCTGGAATGCGTAAATAGAGCCTCATCAAGCTTCCTGCGAAGATTGTCAGTGCAAAGCCCGCCAAGGCATCCGGCACTAACGGAAATAGAAGCATGGCAGCCAACAAGACTTCACCCTTTGCAAAGTACTTCGTGAACTTGGCCGGTTCAGCTTCCTTCAAGAATGGATAGGCGGTCACGGCCATATTATGGATATGCTCAAGAGCCGCTTCGTCAACGTCTAGCTTGCCCAAACCAGAGTCCAACAAGTATGCTCCGACCGCCAGACGAACTGGGAGGTTATGAAGGTGAGAATTCTTGGCCACGTAGATGACTCCCTGGGAACTGCGAAGCTCACAATTATAGGGGCAACGAACAAAAGCCTGAGACCTGATCTGCATATTCAAGGTAACGACCAAGGCGCTGGCCTCAACGTGACCATGGCTAGCAACCTACCAGCCACCGAGTCGGTGCTAGCCAGGATTAAAGCTCAACTTCCGATGCGGTGATAGATCGCCAATGTGATGATCGCTGTAATTAGCCAAATGCCGATTCGATCCGTTTAATCCCGATTTGCTATCTTTATCTTGCCTGTTTTGAAGGATCAAAACAGCACCCCCGGACCAGATAAGTCCGGTCCGGGGGTCACTGTGTCCCTCATGTAGTGAGATCTTTCATTTGAGATTCGATCTTCAGCCAGTAACTGTCGACTAGCTGTCGGAATTAGTGGAGGTGCCTCTCCTCCGGTCCGTTGTAGTAGCTGAGTGGTCGAATCAGTGAGTTAGTCGAGTACTGCTCCATTACGTGCGCAGTCCACCCGGTGACTCGGGCCGCCACGAATATCGGCGTAAAGGTCGCAGTGTCGAATCCCATGAGGTGGTACGCCGGTCCGCTCGGGTAGTCGAGGTTCGGCTTGATCCCATTTCTAGCGGCCATGGCAGCTTCTAGTTGTGCGTAGAGTTCCGCTATTTCCCATCTGCCGTAGTGCCTGACTAGGGCGTCTAGCGAGGCCTTCATAATCGGTACACGAGAGTCGCCATTTTTATAAACCCTGTGCCCAAACCCCATTATCTTGGCCTTCCTACCCAATGCGGAGTCGAGCCACGATATGACGTTGTCAGCCGAGCCGATCTCGTCGAAGGTATGCATTACGGCTTCGTTTGCGCCACCGTGGAGTGGACCCTTCAGCGCAGCAATCGCAGCGACTACCGCCGAATAGATATCCGACAGTGTCGAGGTGACGACCCTTGCGGTGAAGGTGGAAGCGTTAAAGGAGTGCTCCGCATAGAGGATCATCGAGGTCCTAAAGGCGTCCACGACGACCTTATCTGGGACTTCTCCGAAGGTCATATAGAGGAAGTTCTCGTCATAACCGAGGTCTCCTCTCGGTTCGACTACCCCCAGTGAGTGTCGGCGACGCTGGTCATACGCCACCACCGCCGGTAGCTTTGCGAAAAGCGAGATCGCCTTCTCTAAGTTGGCGGCTTTTGAATTATCGTTAGCTCGTGGATCGAGCGCCCCGATCAGGCTGGTAGCGCTTCGAAGTACGTCCATAGGGTGAGCGGTTAGCGGAATGGTATCGATAAGCGCCTTGACTTGGGGATCGAGAGACCTCTGAGGGCGCTCTGAATCACATAGCGAACTCAACTGTGAAGCGCTTGGAAGCTCCCCATACCAAAGGAGGTAGGCGACCTCCTCAAAAGAGCACTTGGCCGAGAGTTCCTGGACTGGATAGCCTCGGTATAAAAGGGAGTTGGTGTCGGTACTCACCTTGGAGATCGAGGTGTAGTCGACCACCACGTTGGCGAGTCCCTTGTGGATCTCTGGTTCTGAAATTACTGAAGTCAATTTTGTCCCCTCTTGATTTATTGCTAACGGTTGATTTTGAAGTTGAAAACGGATGAATCGAAGGTGTTGTAGGACCCGTAATCGAGTAGTTCGTAGAGGTCGATCCGGTGCTGCATCTCCCCTAGGAGGCTCTCGAGCGAACCTTTTTCATTCAGGACGTCGAGCGCCCTTTCGGCGATGCCCATTGCGAGGCGCAGAAGTGATACCGGATAGATGACGATGTTTATTCCGACCGCTTCGAGCTGTTCGTTGGTGAAGAGTTTGCTCTTTCCGAACTCGGTCATGTTGGCCAATATCGGTACGTCGACGGCCTTTCGCATCGCTTCAAACTCCGAGAGGTCGCTCATCGCCTCGGGGAAAATAGCGTCCGCTCCGGCGTCGACCAGTGCCTTGGCTCGGTCTGTAGCGGCCTTTAATCCTTCGACCGCTCGCACGTCGGTTCTAGCCATGATCAGAAGGTCACCGTGCCTCCTCGCGTCGACGGCCGCCTTGATTCGCTTCTGGGCCTCGTCTAGAGGGACGACCGACTTTCCGTCTAGGTGGCCGCATCGCTTGGGGTTTACCTGGTCTTCGATATGGATCGCACTTACACCTGCGTCTTCGAGGGTCTGGACCGTCCTCGCAACGTTCATTGGCTCACCGAATCCGGTGTCGGCGTCCACCAGAACTGGAAGGTCGGTGACCCGCGCTATCTGGGCCGACCGGGAGGCGACCTCACTGAGGGTAGTCAAGCCGATGTCTGGCAGTCCCAGGTCTGCGCTCAGCACCGCCCCAGAGATATAGACGCCTTCAAAACCCTTGTTCTGGATCATCTTGGCGACCAGTGGATTGAAAGCACCTGGAAATCTAAGGAGGCCCCCGGTCCGAAGGGCACTACGTAGGTTGGCCCGCTTATTATCTGGAGTCGTCTTGGCGTAGAGCATTAGAAGAGGCCCTTCGGATAGGAGGCGCTAGCTAACAGACCCGGCTTGGCGACGATCGTCAGCTCCGAGAGCTGCTTCGCCTTGAGGTCGGCGGTATTCTCGGCGACCCGTATGAATCGCTCAATTTCCTTCGACTCGAGCACATCCTGCGCTAGGGTCCTGAACTTTCTTATGTAGTCTGCTCTGGCGAATGGCCTGGCACCGAGTGGGTGAGCGTCGGCTACCGCTATCTCGTCTACCAACTTCGATCCGTCGGCCATGGTGATCTCGACCCTTCCGCCGAAGGCCTTCTCCAACGGGTCTAGCGAGTGGTATCTCTTGGTCCAGATCGGATCCTCTTCGGTGGTGATCTTCTGCCAGAGTTCCACGGTGTCGGGGCGATTTGCCCGTGCCGGGGAGTAAGAATCGACGTGGTGCCAGCTCCCGTCTTGGAGGGCGACCGCAAAGATGTAGGGGATCGAATGGTCGAGGGTCTCTCGACTTGCCGAGGGATCGTACTTCTGGGGATCCTTGGCGCCCGAACCTATCACGTAGTGGGTGTGGTGAGAGGAGAAGATAACGACCTTCTCTATGTTCTTGGGGTCGACGAGCTCTGGATGTTCGTTGTGGAGTTTCCGTGCTAGGTCGATCCAAGCCTGGGCTTGATACTCCGCAGAGTGCTCTTTGGTATAGCTGTCCAAGATCGCCCTCTTCGACTCACCCGGTCCCGGCAGGGCTACTTGATACGAAGCTTCGGGGCCGCTTAGCATCCAAGCGATCACTCCGTCCTCGCCCTCGTAGATCGGGGTCGGAGAGGTCTCACCCCTCATCGCCCGGTCGACGGACTCGATAGCCACCTTGGAGGCGAATGCAGGAGCGTAAGCCTTCCAGCTCGAAATCTCTCCTTTCCTCGACTGCCTCGTGGCGGTGGTAGTGTGCAACGCTTGCCCGATCGCCTGGAAGATAGTCTCGGTGTCGAGGTTCAAAAGGGTTCCGATGCCGGCGGCGGCGCTCGGCCCGAGGTGTGCTACGTGGTCGATACGGTGCTGGTGCAGGGAGATCGCCTTAGCTAGATCGATCTGGATCTCATAGCCGGTCGCTATCCCCCGCAAGAGGTCATAACCACTCCTTTGGGTGTGCTGTGCTACGGCTAGTACCGGTGGAATGTTGTCACCCGGGTGTGAGTACTCGGCCGATAGAAAGGTGTCGTGGTAATCGAGTTCCCTGACCGCTACCGCATTCGCCCATGCCGCCCACTCGGGAGAAAATCTCTTCTCGGCATCCTCGCCGACAACTGTTGACCCTGGGCTGTATGGGTGTGCGAGCGCCTGAGACCTCGCAGCCACCACCGGACGCCTCATAAGGCTGGCGGCGGCCACGGCGGCGTTGTCGATAATCCGGTTGATAACCGCCTCAACGACGGCGTCGTCTAGTTCGACGGGGTCGGTAGCGACCTCCGCAATCTTCCAAGCCAATTGGTCCTTCTTGGAAAGGTTCTCTTCGCTCTTATGCGTTCTGACCGTAAAACTCTGTGTCACAACCGCTCCTCTTCGTCGTCGTTGTAATTTTTCTTTTTGATTTACTTTTTTGTTGTTCTTGTTGAATTTCTTGTTGATTTTCTCTTCGATTACCGTTTCGAAGGTCCCATACCGTGAGCCGTTCTTCAACCCACTATTTGCATCGAATCCCTTTGAGGTCCTTCGTCACCCTGAGCAAGGGAGAGCGCATAACGCAAACTCTTGTAGAGATGAATATGGGTAGCGTGCGCCGCTAATTCAGCGTCCCCATCCGCAATCGCGCTCACTATCACGAGGTGCTCAGACGCAGATTCCACTAGCCGGAAAGGGTTGTCTTGGGCTAGCCTCCTCAGCCTGGAGAGGTGTATCCGAAGGTTGCGAAGCGCACCGAGCAGGTACTGATTCCTAATCGATTGGTCTACCGCTTCATCGAAGCGCCTGACTAGGTCGTAGTAGGCCTGCCGACCCGATTCGTCGAGCATTCGCGCCGATGCCATCTCGACAAATTCGTCCCTTAGCGCCAAAAATAGCTCCGGGTCCCTCCTTTTCGCAGCCAATCTCGCAGCCTGCTGTTCTAATGCCTGTCTAAGCTCAAAAAGCTCCTCTACGTTTTTCGTAGATAGCGCGGTTACTACGAGCCCACGCCCCAAATCATTAGTCAGCAGCCCATCGGCGGTCAGCCTCCCGAGTGCCTCCCTGAGGGGAGTTCTGGAGACGCCAAGCCTGAGGGCCTGCTCCACCTCCCCCAACACGGTGCCGGGGGCAAGGGTCCAGTCGAGGATCTCGTCACGCAAAATCTCGTAAGCTTTTTCACTTGCCTTTTTTGCCAATTTGTGCTCCCTTGTAACCCATTGTATACGCAGTACCCATTTTTAGGCCAGTTTCCGTGATATATTTGGCTGTTTTAGCTTTCTATGTATACACAGGGCTTCAAGGTGCACTTGGCCTTGGAGAGAACTTCCACATTGGACGTCTCTGGCCCCGTCTAGGTTCATACCAATAGTCCGAAAAGATAAGAGGTACGGAGGTGCTCTAAGTCTCCACTTACGCCGTCGTATCGACCGGAGAATGGATCCAGTCATCTTCGCGTCGCCTCCGCTGGAATCTGAAGGGACCCGTCGCCAAAAGCCTCCAACTCCAAAGGGTATGGACCACAAGTCCAATTACTCGACGCCGATTGGGTGCAACACAAGGCCCAGTTTCTGCAGTTTCAGCCGGTAAAACGCCCGATTACGTTTTTCAAGGGCGACTTTCACCGTTGGCGTATTCAGGTATAACTAAGGGTCGCCGGACTAGCGTGGCTAGGTACCTGGAGGTCTCGGCGCTGTGGGTGTAGTGCTCGCAATCGGTGTGATTTCTCGCTATCGATTCAGAGTTCCTGTGGAATACCCAGATCGAGCTTGCCTCGTAACTCGTACATCGGGTCTAACATCTCTAAGTAGCACAAGCTATCAAACGGAAGGTCGGTCTTGAAACAGTTCAAGAATCTCCTGTTGGCGTCGTCTTGTATGGTCCTTCTGGCCGCCTGTGGGTCGGCATCAACCGCGCCTACGACGACCACCACGAGTTCGACGACGACCTCCACTACCACGTCGACGACGTCGACCACTTCGACGACCGTCTACTCGTCAAACTGCTCTTCATCGGAGGTTACCGCCACCCTCGGCTTAAAGGAAGCCGCCGCCGGGTCGGTGGCACTGCCGGTGGCGATAAAGAACACGACTAGTCAAAGTTGCACCATCTCCGGCTACCCGGGGCTCCAGATGGTCGCAGCCTCGGGGAAGATTCCCACCGTCGTCGCCCAGTCCTCCAGCGTTAGCGTCCCCTCCGAACCGGTAACTTCAATTACCATTAATCCAGGAGCCTCGGCCTACTTCATTCTCGGCTTCTCCGATTCGACGGGATATTCGGGGGTAAGCTGCCCCACTTCGAGTTCCATCGAGATAACCCTCCCCGGTGACACCAAGGCGCTTAGTGTAGCGGTGAGCGTCTCGCCTTATGGGGGAACGGTACAGAACCTCCAGTGTGGGCTGATCCACGTCACCCCGATGCTAAGTAGCCTCCCAGCTGGATATCAGATCTAACTAGACCAATTTACATCTGGGCCCATGCGGGCCCAGATAGCTTCGTCACTTTCGCGTTACCAGCCTCAAAGACCGAGGGAGCGCGGCCAGGCCCTTCTTTGAGGGCCCCGTTACGGGGCCCTCAAAGGTTAACTACGGATCAAAACCTCGACAGCAGTTCCCTCAGGTCCCGGTAGTCCTGGTCAGTCAGTGACTTTGATTGGGTATTGACATTCGCTTCCACCTGGGCCCCAGAGGTTGCCCCGGCAATCACCGATGAGACCTGGTCCTCAAAGAGAAGAAAGGCAAAGGCCAACTCCAGCAGTGAAAGCCCCCTCTGTGCGGCAAACTCTCCGAGACTCTCCACGAGGTCGAAATTGGCGGCCTGTAGCTGCTCGGGCTTGCCGGCAAGTCGCGTACCCGCAGGGGGAGCTTCATTTCGCTTGAACTTCCCGGTCAAAAGTCCGGCCGCCAATGGATAGAAGGGCAATACGCCGACGCCGAACTCTCTCGCCGCAGGGATCACTTCGGATTCGACCCCCCTTTTGATGAGTGAGTACTCGTTCTGGGCGGATATAAACCTGGACACGCCTAGCGATCGGGCGACGTACTCGGCCCGGGCTATCTGCCAACCGGCAAAATTGGATGACCCGACGTAGAGGACCTTTCCCTCGTGTACTAGGTCATCGAGGGCGCTAAGTGTCTCGTCTATTGGTGTGTCTGGGTCGGGCTCATGAAACTGATAGAGGTCGATTCGATCTGTATTCAACCTGCTCAAACTCTTTTCGACGGCGAGCTTGATGTACCTCCTCGACCCCCTGGCAGTTAGGTTGTCACCCCGAGGCATCCCGAACTTGGTAGCCAATACAATCTCGTCTCGGAACTCCGGAATCAGCTTTCCCAAAAAGCTCTCCGAAACACCGTCCCCTCCATAGATATCAGCCGTGTCGAAGAGGGTAATTCCGAGGTCCCTCGCTCGGTAGACGACCTCCTTGGTC
>JABEUO010000025.1 GCA_013044415.1 Acidimicrobiaceae bacterium | reverse complement strand
TGGAGCGGGCGACGAGAATCGAACTCGCGTTCTCAGCTTGGGAAGCTGATGTTCTGCCGCTGAACTACGCCCGCAATACCGAACACACTAGTCGTTGCGCTAACGTGTCGGTATCTATGATCCTATCCGACAAATCAATACGGGAAGAGATTGCCCGGGGGAACATCGTCATCGATCCAATGGATGAGAGCTGTGTCCAGCCCTCATCGGTCGATCTGCACCTCGATAGGTACTTCAGGCTCTTTCGCAACCATTCAATTAAGGTAATCGACGTGAAGTTGGCGCAGACTGAGTTGACTGAGCTTGTAAGCGTCGAGGGCGATCAACCACTGATCCTCCATCCAGGCGAGTTCGTTTTGGGTTCAACCTCCGAATACGTAGAACTCTCGTCAGAACTTGTCGGACGACTAGAGGGGAAGTCGAGCCTCGGTAGGTTGGGTCTCCTCATTCACTCGACGGCTGGATTTGTGGATCCCGGCTTTTCTGGACATCTGACCCTTGAGTTATCGAATGTCGCTAACCTGCCC
This sequence comes from Acidimicrobiaceae bacterium, assembly GCA_013044415.1. Lineage (GTDB taxonomy): Bacteria > Actinomycetota > Acidimicrobiia > Acidimicrobiales > Acidimicrobiaceae > JABEUN01. The sequence continues at coordinate 2,707 of JABEUO010000025.1, read as the reverse complement.
ATCACGCTATACCCGGGGATGAAAATAGGCCAGATTAGCTTCCTGAAGATGACAACGCCCGCCGACAACCCCTATGGATCTGGGCCACTAAAGAGCAAATACCAGGGACAGCGTGGCCCTACGCCCAGTCGGTATTTTGAGAATTTCCAGGTTGATCAGGATTAACTGGATCAAGAACTAGCCGATTCCGGCCGGTCAGACAAGTTGAATCTGGGTGCTCCCTCATGGATCTTCGGTTTTCCATCGTGACCCAAAAGGTGGTGTGGATTCGGGGGATATTCATTAATTACTCGGTGGGGGTGTCAAAAAACCGACAACTAATCATTTTGACTAAGACGAGCGCCGCCGAAGCTATGGTATTTTTCCGAGTAGATCGAAGGTCAGCGGGTCGATAGGTGGATCTATCACTATGTATTCGCCCAAAAGTTTGATAATCGTAGTGTTGTTTTTAACTGCCAAATCTTTATCGCTTTCTCAATTTTGTTCTCTCCGCTATCAGTCTTACGGTCGAGGTCGGATTAGTTTCTTGATCTAAGGACACACCTACGTAACCGCAGATGCTGCTTTGCCACAAGTAAGGGCAACTACTGCTTGTGGGTGAGTCAAGTGCTCGATGAACTTTCGGGATGCTGCCACACTGGCGTTCCAAAAGGTTACTGTAGAGTAATAAAGTAGTGCTTGCAGGTTTCTACCACGCCTTTTGGCGACGGTTTGAACCGGTGACCCGCCGTCCAGAGGATGGACCAGGTTCTTGGGAGGGAACCTTGAGACTCATAATTGGCCTGTTGATTACGATCGTCGCTGCGGCGATCGCTGGTAGGCGATTCCTATTCATTTCCAAGCTTGTTCGGTCGGGGAAACCGGCTCCTGGCCGTACCGACGGTGCGGGAGCACGGGTATTAGCCGAGCTGACCGAAGTTCTGGGACAGAGGAAGCTCCTTAAAAAGACCGTCCCGGGAATAGCCCACTTCTTCACCTTCTGGGGCTTCACGATCCTGTTGGCGACGATTTTGGAGGCCTTCGGCGGACTCTTCGATCGCCACTTCCATATCCCGATAATTGGAACCATGGGATGGCTCGGTTTCCTCGAGGACTTCTTCTCGGTAGCGGTCCTGTTGGCGCTGATCGTCTTCTCGATCATCAGGATTCAAAATGCCCCGGCCAAGAAGGAGAGATCCTCTCGTTTCTACGGTTCCCATAACGATGCTGCGTGGCTGGTGCTTGCGGGCATCGCGCTCGTGGTGATAACACTTCTCCTCTATCGGGCCTTCCAGGTCAAAGATGGAGACTTTCCCTATTCAAACTGGGCCTTTGCCTCCCATGGGCTTGCAGCGCTCTTTGGAAATATCTCCCAGGGCACCGCTTATACCTTGGAGTCGATCTTCTTGGTCGGCAACATCTTGGTGATAATGGCATTCTCGGTTTTCGTCGCCTACTCCAAGCACCTACATATCTTTATGGCACCCTTGAACATCGCCTTCTCCCGCAGACCCAAGGCGCTCGGTAATCTCGCCACCACGCCGTCTATGGATCCAGAGACCCTGTCTGAAGATGACGTTTTTGGGGTCGGCGAGATGGGCCAGTTCTCTTGGAAGCAGATGCTCGACCTCGTTACCTGTACCGAGTGCGGAAGGTGTCAGGAGCAGTGCCCGGCTTGGAATACCGATAAGCCGTTGTCTCCGAAGCTATTGATTATGGCACTTAGGGAACACCTATTCGAATCTGCACCCGTTCTGCTCGGTACGGCTCCAGCCGACACACCGAAGAAGTCGTTAGTTCCAGACGTGATCTCGGAAGATATCCTCTGGTCCTGCACCACTTGTGGGGCGTGTGTGGAGGCCTGTCCGGTAGATATCGAACATATCGACACGATCGTCGACATGCGTAGGTATCAGGTCCTAATGGAGTCCAGCTTCCCGACCGAAGCGTCGGCGATGCTTCGAAACATCGAAAATCAGGGTGATCCTTGGGGATTGGGCCAGAGTCATCGGCTCGAATGGACCGATGGATTGGACTTCGAAGTTCCAGTTGTCGATGGGGTAATACCACAAGAGGTCGAATACCTGTTTTGGGTCGGCTGTGCGGGTGCGCTCGACGAGAGGGCCCGCAAGGTTACCCAGTCGATAGCGAGGCTCTTGCATCAGGCCGGGGTAGCATTTGCGGTATTGGGTGGCCAGGAGAGCTGTAGCGGTGATCCGGCCCGGAGGCTCGGCAACGAGTATCTCTTCCAGATGCAGGCGCAGATTAATGTCGAAACCCTTAAGTCAGCCGGCGTGAAGAAGGTCATCGCTAGCTGTCCTCACTGCTTTAATTCACTGGCTAATGAGTACAAGAGCTTTGGGGCGGAGTTTGAAGTGATCCACCACTCTCAAGCCCTTGAGAGGCTGGTAAAGGATAAGAAGCTATCTCCGATCAAGAGCTTCACACATAGTGTCACCTACCACGATCCGTGCTATCTAGGCCGCCATAATGAGGTCTATGACGAGCCGAGGAGTGTATTGAACTCGATCCCGGGTGTGACGACGACAGAGATGCATCGACACAGGGAGAAGGCCTTCTGCTGTGGCGCAGGCGGAGCGAGGATGTGGCTGGAGGAGAATATCGGCAAGAGGATCAACTTGGAGAGGACCGACCAGGCCCTTCTCACCGGAGCCGACGTAGTCTCGACCGCTTGTCCGTTCTGTATGGTCATGATCGACGATGCACT
>JABEUO010000143.1 GCA_013044415.1 Acidimicrobiaceae bacterium | reverse complement strand
TATTGATCAGGGTTATTGAGTCTGATTTGGCGGCCTCTATTGTCTCTTCTACCTGGCTAATCCGTTTTCTGTCGAATTCCTCGGCTTGTGTTTCATCGTCTTTCATAACTTCGTCGATGTTGGTGTCGGCGAACCCAATTACACCCATCTTCTCGAAAGATTCTCTAATTGTTGGTCCCCAAAGACCAATGTCTTTCAGGATAGGTACGATCCGCATGAATAAAAATGACCTAAATTGGACCTGTCCTGGCGACTCCTTCATCCATTTGACACATTCGGCTACGTCGTAGCCGAGGGTATCCCAAACCTCTTCAGAGAGAAATCGATCTCGCATGCTAAGGCAAGCCTCTGCTGCAAATTCTTCCCTTTCCTGTCTCTCTTTGGAGGTAAGCTGTGGGTAGAAGTCCTTCAGGGCATTCCTGCCAAATGCCACATGGCGCGCTTCGTCCTGCATTACATAGGCGGTAATTGTGCGACCGAGCTCGTTGGTCGTGAAGTTTCTAATCAATCCAAACGCCGCAAGGGCTAGACCTTCGATAAGAACCTGCATTCCCAGATATGTCATGTCCCACCTGGAGTCGGTGAGTACGTCTTCGAGTAGAGATTTCAAGTTTGGATTGATTGGATAGGCAAGGCCGAGTTTGTCCAGGTAGGTTGAGTAGACTTCCATATGTCTGGCCTCATCGAATACTTGGGTAGCTGCATAGTATTTGGCGTCTAGTTCTGGGACAGTTTGGACAATTTTGGAAGCGCAGATCAGCGCGCCTTGCTCGCCATGGAGAAATTGCGAAAATTGCCAGGCGACAATGTGTCGTCGTAGATCAACCTTCTCCTTTAGTGAAAGCCTGGGCCAAATTGGGGATCCGAAAAGGGGGATCATATCGTCGGAGCTTCCTAGAGGATTGTCATGGTCGATTTGAAGGCCCCAGTCAATTCTGACCTTTGCATCCCACTGTCGCCTTTTACCCTTATCGTAGAGGTTGAGCAGTTTTTCCCTTGACGAGTCATAGTCCCAGCTAAACTGGACAGCGCCGGAGCCATCTTGTAGCTTCCAGCCTGTTTTATCTACGGGTACGACAAACGACTTCTTCCCCATTTGGACCCCCTGTCGTCTTTAGCATAGAGCTGCTTGACCACCAAGGATATCGCAGGTTTTGTAGATATGGTTCGCGGTAGGTTAGCTGGGCTTCGAAAGGGTGCCGATGCCTGGATAGTTGGTGTGACCCTCCAGGGCAGTTTGCGCAAGTAGCATTGCTAGAAGTACGCCAAATATCCCATAGGGCATTAGGGTTTGAATGGGCTTGACTATTAGTACGTCTAGGCCGGAACCTATTGGCCCATTTTTTGCCGAGCCAATTAGCACTACGTCACCTGAGGAGTCGATAAGGTGAAGTCCCGTTGGGCCATCGACTTTCATTGCCATTCTCGACCGACCGTCTGCGGTCTGGATTCTGGCGAAAACCGGTGCGTGTTTGGAAGAAGGAAGGTTGAATACCATAGTTGTGGAAGGTTGTAGAGCACGGTTGAGAAGAGCCGTTGAGACCTTGCCTTCTAGGTGGTGGGAGATTAAGTAAAACTGAGAGGTGTGAGTGGAAGCGTGCCTAATCTGCCAGACGTCGTCGAGCGGAACGGCTATCGCAACCTCAGTTTCTCCGGCCAACCAGTGGAAGCCATCTTTGTCCCCGATCAATTGATAGCTCCCAGATCCATCGGGCGAAAGCCCACAAAATGGGCAAGTCTGAGAGGTGTTGGGGAGGGGTAGACCACAAGCCGAGCAAGATTCCACCCTATATTTTTCGGTCTTTTCGGCCGTTTCCTTTAGCCTTCGAGGTTCATAAAGTCGATCAATGATCTAAGTCCAGCGTATGACCTACGGTTGAATTTGAAGTGGAGGCGATACAGATCGACATGGTCTTCGTCTGAAATCTCTACATGATGGGGATGTATAGCTTCAATCCTTCCCGTAGTACAAAGGGCGCCATAGCGCTCATTTACCTTTTCGATCAGTTCTTCACGGGGCTTCCTCTTCAGCCGTAGCACTAAGTCGTCGCCGATCCACCTCAGCGAATGGTAGTTGGCATAGAAACGAACAATTTCGCCCTTCGCTTCTTCGGTGGAGTGGCAAATTCTATATAGCTTTAGATCTTCTTCGGAGATTAGCCCTCGTGTAGCAGCCTGAGTTTTCAAGAAGTGCTCTAACGCTTCCCAATACCCCATTCCTTCTGGTTCGACCAGCACAAGCGGAGCCAGTTGGGCTTTCCCTGTCTGCATTAGTGTGAGTAGCTCAAAGGTTTCGTCCAAAGTGCCAAACCCTCCTGGGAGAGAGGCGAAGGCGTCGGACTCCTTCATAAGCATCAATTTCCTGGTGAAGAAGTACTTCATCTCTAGCAACTTCACTCCACCGCCCGGTTCAACGAACGGTTGTTCGAACGGGAGACTTATATTAATCCCGAAAGCCTTATGTGCGCCTGCCCCGGAAATTCCGGCCGCCATTATCCCCGGCCCTCCCCCGGTAACGATCATCCAGCTATCCGCAGCCACCAGTCCGGCGAGTTCTTTTGCCATTTGATAGCTAGCTTCGTCTGGTGAAGTTCTGGCCGACCCAAAGATGGTCAACTTTCTAACTCCTCTATAAGGTGCGAAAAGATCGAAAGCGTGACTGAGCTCAGCAAGAGCTGAGTTCATAATCTTAAGATCGAGTCGGTCCTTCTTGGACCCGGCGATCGAGACAGCCTCGCCGATCAGGCGTAGGATAATGTCCCTGTTTGCGGTATCTTCGCCCAGTGATTCGAGGAGGTCGAACACTTGCTGGCGGGCCCTCTCAAAATTCTGCCACTGACCACCTGGTTGCGAGGGTGCTTTAGTGGTCACCTTTCAATGTTCCTGCTGGGTTTTGGGTTGACTATTCCATAAAGGGTGTTCCTCTGAAAGAGCGGGCGGTTAGCGCGTTTTGCGATTTCTAAAAAATCCTCGACCTCTAATGATCGCCCGTGCTCTGATCCCGCGGCGTGTGAGATGTTTTCATCCATCAGTGTTCCGCCAAGGTCGTTACACCCTGAACGAAGCAGGATGTCGGTTCCCTTCGGGCCCATCTTCACCCAACTTGCCTGGATATTATCGATTGCACCACTATAAGCGAGCCTTCCAACGGCATGCATGAGCAGAGTCTCTCGAAAGGTCGGGCCTTTCCTGGAGCGATGCTGGAGGAATATCGGCGATCCCATGTGGACAAACGGGAGTGGCACGAATTCAGTGAAACCCGACGTCTTGCGTTGTAGGTTCCTCGTGGCCAGGATGTGCTTGACCCAGTGCCGTGGCTCTTCGATAGACCCAAACATAATTGTTACGTTTGAGTTCAGACCTACTTCGTGGGCGACACTATGTACTTCCAACCAAGTGTCGGTATCGATCTTGTCGGGGCACAAGACGGACCTCACCTCGTCATCGAGTATTTCGGCTGCTGTGCCGGGCAGTGTTCTTAATCCAGCATCTTTTAGCATGGTCAGATACTTTCGTAAGGGGAGACCTGCTCTCGTGGCCCCTTGATATACCTCCAGTGCAGAGAACGCATGGATATGGATGGTGGGCGATACTGACCTAATGGACTTGACTAGGCTCAGGTAGTACTCTGCATCAAAGCTCGGATGTATGCCGCCCTGCAGACATACTTCGGTAGCCCCGTGAGCTTCGGCTTCCAGTACGCGCCTTTGGACTTCTTCAAGTTCGAGTAGGTAGGGGTTTCCCCTCAGATTCAGAGACAATGGCCCTTTCGAAAAGGCACAAAACCTGCACTTGAAGGTGCAGATATTCGTGTAATTGATGTTCCGGTTATTTACGAAGGTGATGGCTTCACCACTAATTTTTTGACGCATCTGATCGGCGGCCTCACAGACCTGGTCTACCTCTGAACCACGAGCAGAAAACAGCGTGAGGATTTCGTCCTCGCCTGGTATCTCTCCAGAGGTGATCCCATCTAACACCTCATTGACTGCACCCTTGATGATTTTGGTACCGTTAGACCTTATTGAAGGTGGGTCGATTGCTCCTCCCGAGACCCAGTCGTCCTCCCTGGCGAGCCCGGCAGATTCGGACGCTGCCAGCACTCGGAAGTGTAGGGCAGGGTCTATCCAGCGCTTTGGAGCTAAGGAAAAGGCGGGCTGTATTGCAAGCCTTGGCACAAGGGAAAATCCAATCGATTCGAGCTCCTTGGCTAGGATCTCGATGTGGGGCCAAGGACGCTCCGGATTAACGTGATCGACGGTAATTGGGGAGATACCACCAAAATCGGAGACTCCGGCATCTAATAGCGCCGAAGCGTCTTCGCTCAAATTCGGTGGGGCTTGAACGACGATATCCTCTGGAAGTATCAACCTGGCTAGGGCAATTGCCCTTTGATAGGTATCCAACGAGGGAGGAGGGAGTTCTGCCATGCTGGTTCGTGGCTTGGGAAGAAAGTTTTGGACGATCACCTCTTGGATATGGCCAAACTCATTGTGCAAGTTAGCGATGACTTCTAGGGACCTCACCCTATCCGCTTCGTCCTCTCCTATGCCAACAAGTATTCCGGTCGTAAATGCGATGCCATACCTTCCTGCGGAACGAAGTGTGCTAAGCCGGCGATCGACCGATTTGTCCGGAGCTAGCTTGTGACAAGCCAGAGAATCGTTGGTGCTTTCCAGCATCATCCCCTGTGAAACCGCCACTTCGCGCAACTTGGAGAGTTCGTCGGGACCAATTGCGCCCGCGTTGGTATGAATGAGCAGTGAAGTGTTTTCGTTGATAGCTTTAGCGGCTGCATAGAGATAGTCGGTGGTGGACTCGTATCCCCGCTGGTGAAGCCAACCGCGTGCGGCGGCGTATTTGAGCTCCGGTTTTTCACCCAGAGTGAATAGTGCTTCTCTAACACCTATGTGCTCAGACCGTCTCGCCAATTCAACTACTTCATCGAGATCCATGTATGCGGACTCAGTTTTTCTGGGGGGCCTGGCGAAGGTGCAGTATCCGCATCTGTTTTGGCAAAGCATTGTAAGTGGGAAAAATGCTTTAGGCGAATAGGTGATTCGGGTTCCAGAGATCGAATAGCGCTTCTCGGCGGCCGCAAGTAGTAACTCGCTCGTGGGCAATTTCGTTAGTGTTTGACTCATTAACCAACAACCTAACCGAAACTGGCCCGTTTGGCTAGGCATCCAGACAAGGCAGATCGAACAGGTAGGAATTGGATCTTGGGCGGAAGTGGAACCCCTACATCGTGGCGGCTTGCTCCAAGCTAGGAGGTGCCTTGTGGCTTAGGGCAAAATTTTCCAATCTCTCGTACCAAAGTGGGCGGGTGTCATTTCTGCCTTCTTGGCCTGTAGTTCCGTCTTGTTGGAGATCGGCGCATGCCTGGAGGGTGGTGGCTAGGCGATCCACTGCTCGAGGGTTGACAGAATCTGCTCGTGGGATGCTGCAAATGCCTCTAAGCCCTCTGATTCAAGTTGCTTGAAGACCTGATCTAGGTTGATACCAAATTCACCAATTTCTCGAAGTAGCGATCTCGCATCTTCCACACCATCGGTAAGTCCGGGTCTTAGCTCGCCGTGATCTAAGAATGCTTCTAGTGTCGCTGGTGGCATCGTATTGACCGTGTCCGGCCCGATCAGGTTATCAACATAGAGGAGGTCCGGGTATTGGGGATTTTTGGTAGACGTAGAGGCCCACAGGGGTCGCTGGGGGACACCCCCAATATTTTTTAGCTTCATCCATTCCTCGGCGACTGTAAATCCGCAATAGAAGTCGTATGCCAATTTGGCGGAAGCCAGCGCCGCCCCACCTTTCAAATGCTTTGGACCACCCTTCGAATCCAATAGTGCATCGACTAGCGTGTCGGTTCGACTGACAAAGAAGGAAGCAACTGAATGAGTCGACTTTAGCTTGGATGGATACCTCTCGGCAAGTTTCTGAATTCCGGCTAGGTGAGCCTGGCAGACTTCTCTATAGCGCTCTAGGCCAAAAATTAGCGTCGCATTTACCGATATCCCTTTTCCAATTACCTCGGTAATCGCCGGTAGGCATTCCTTGGTGGCCGGTATTTTTATCATAACGTTTGGCATCGCGATGCGCTCATAAATTTCCACAGCTGATTTGATGGTCGCTGCTGGGTCTAAGGCGAATTTAGGATCCACTTCTACAGAAACAAAGCCGTCCCGTCCCCCGGACGCATAGTAGAGGTCTAAAAGCTGGTCAGCCGCTCCTTCAATATCCGTCAAAACCAGTTCCCAATACAAGGACTGAGCCGACAGAGACGACAGCTTCTCAATCTGTTCCTGATAGCCTTCACCATTTTTGATAGCCTTCGCCATTATCGAAGGGTTCGAAGTCAGTCCCCTGACCCCTTGGTCTACCAGAGACGATAAAGTTCCGTCACCAAGCCAGGATCGCTCGAGGTTGTCTATCCATGGACTTTGGCCGAAGTCGCCGTAAAGGGCATGAAGCTTTGTCAACTGATGCTCGCCTTTTTTCGAGATTAGACCTTATAACCTAGTAGCAATGTCCTGCGAGTGCCAAACGGCGGCGGCGGAGGTTGAGATCGCCTCTTTGAAGCCCCCGGATTGCACCTTAATTCGGTCAACGAGAATCCTGTAGAGTCCTTCGTTAGGGCTACTATTCGGAGATTCAACCACGGCCTGGTTCGACAGAGCCACTTGATCTCGTCTTTGGGTTTTGGAGAAGACGATTCCTTGTCTTTTCAGCACTTCACCAGTTGTTGAGGGCGAAATCGACGTCGCATATACCATGAATTGAACCGCCGAACCTAGCGCCAGCTCGTCAGTGGTGGTTATGGCTTCGGATGCCAGATCAATGTCGACAATTGAGCAGATGTCAAAGTCTCCAGTCCCGTAATCGAAGAGGTACGGATTCTGGGGTATCCCGAGTGCGATGTCTGACAGTTGGGGGATGTCCTCGGGTACAGCGAGCTCGTGTGCGCACTGAGTGGCCGCTTTCATCAATTGCAGGGCGGCCGGTCGCCCTGCAACTTCGAGTAAATTGCGCCCCTCAACTTTGGTGACAACCATAGGTACTCCAAGCGGTATCACGCTTTGGCGTGTTGGCGAAATAGCTTCGAATCTCAGTGGGTTTGTTCCCCAAAGCAGGACTAGTGCGGAGGGGGGATTTGGATCTTGGAAACCCAAACGACCCCAACTAGTTTTTCGCTGTCCCTTAGCCCCGACCACGATGAGCTTCGATCCAGGAAATATGCTATTCCAGAGGGTCAGGAAGTGATCATCAAAGTCCTCATCTGAAAAGCTGAACAACATTCCTGTGGGATCAACCCCCTTATGGGCGAGCCTTTCCGCTTTAAGGCTTTTCATCCAGGGGCTTTCGGTATTAACTTCTAGGTTGAGATCTTCAATGATAGAGACTGGGACCCCGGTTATGTTCAGTATTAGGGAAGTTGGTGGTTGGGGGTCGGTAGAGGTCATTCCCGGCAGCGTATCGACGGTAAATCCGAGTAGATTCTTCGGAGCAAGCAGTTGGTTAATAGTTTTAATGCATAGCTTTCCCTTGGACGCGAACCGCCTCGGCATGACCAACAAGGTGAAGTCGGGGGATTTGTCCGATCCAGCTATGGACTCACCAACTAATTCACCCACTGCCCCGGCCGCATCATGGTCAAAGGAGTAATAGGTGTTCATTATCGGGCTCATTGAATGTTCCAACAATTGATCCTAAAGAAGCTACGACACGAAAATTACAATGATACGATCGGCCGAATGAGTGACCACATTAAACCATTGCAACGATTTACGGAAGTTTGATTTTCATCGGCAATAGTTAAAGCTGCGTGTCGCCCCAAATAGGAAGGAGTAGCAACGACTCTTGCATACTCGCTAAATAATTAGGTCCTGGTCGAATGAGGCGTATCGAAAAAGTGAGGGAGGCTAGGGCTAAGCGGCTGGCTGTTTCTTGAACTTTGGGGCCGATAGACGAACGGTGGCCAAATGGAGCTTGACGAGCAGCGAAATTATCGGCCATGCTGGGTCGATCTGTCCCTTTAGGAAGGATAGTTTTGCCGCAGTTGGGGCGGCATGATGGTTATTATGCAGTCCCTCACCGCAGGTCATTAATGCCAACCAAGTGTTGTTAGTCGCGAGATTTTCATATGGCCTTTTGCCAAAACTGTGTCCGATGGCATTTATTGCCCCTGATAGGCCAAGGTAGGCCACAAGGTGGACTATTGAGGCAACGAGGGCAATTTTCCAACCACCTACGAGGGCGAGGATCGAAATTCCTATGGCTAGGCCGACAAATGAACGGTCAAAAAGCAACTCGTCCCAACGATCAGGCAGAAGGTCCCTAGCGTATTTAGCGACAGTATCTCCGTTGAGAGCTTCTTTGCGGTAGTAGTAGACGTTTCCAAACTGGACCCTGTAAAACCCCAAAAGCACCGGTGAATGTGGATCCCCGGGTACATCGGTGAATGCATGATGTTTTCTATGCACTGCAACCCATTGGCGTGGCCTTATTCCGGTGGTTATCCACAGAACGATTCGAAAGAGCAGTGCTACGCGACGGTTAAATATGACCGCCTTGTGAGAGAGGGACCTATGGAGATAGACCGTGGTGATCAGGATTGATACCTGAGTGATCGCAAGCCCTGCAATCACGCCGACTATTGCAGAGTGCATTATCCAACGCTAGCTGTTCATGCTAGAAATCTAGCGATTTTGGAAATATGCCTCTCAGCTGAACTGAGGATTCAGGTCGTGTTTCTAGACCCTTTTGAGGAGCGAAGCCTCCTATCGGATTATGACTTGCGTTGCTAATTTACCTAACCCGGTGCGCTCCCACAATT